>NZ_JBEYYT010000547.1:0-5341 GCF_040645715.1 Spirillospora sp. NPDC046719
CGCCGGCCTTGGCGACCGACACCAGGTCGCGGGGCGGCCGCTCATGCCCGCCGCCGTCGGCCCGGCCCGTCGCGAGCACCCAGGCGTCCGCGCCGAGCGTCAGCACCACCGCGCCCGCGACGATCCCGGGCAGCGTCCTGCCGCGCCCGCGCGGCGTTCCGCCCTGCCCGCGCATCGAGCCGCCCCCCGTCCCCTCGGTCCCTCGCGGCATCGTAGAGGACGGGAAACGGCCGGTGCGCCGGGCGGTCGGTGACGCCCGCCGGCGCCGCCGGTCAGTGCTGCACGGGCTGCGTGCCGAGCAGGTCGTCGTAGTCGTCCGGGAGCTGCGCCATGATGTGCTCGAACAGCCCCGGCTCGACCGACGCCTTGACGGCGGCCACCACCGCCCGCGCGTGCTGGCGGGCCTGCGGCGGCCGGGTGCCCTCGTTGTCGGCGACGCGCTCGTAGAACTCCTCCAGCCCGAAGCGCAGCCCGGGGCCCTCCTCCGGCAGCGCCTCGGCCAGCGCGGGCGGAAGCTGCGCGGCCAGGTCGCGGCTCTGGCCGCCGGCCAGCCGCTCGCCGAGGACCGCGAGCGTGGCGTCGATGGCGCGCTCGGCGTGGTCGGTGGTGTCGATGCGCCCGGTCTCGCGGACGGCCGACACCATTTCGTGCTCCTTCATGATCCCCCCGAAGGTCGGCTCAGACGGTCACGGCCATGCGGAACCCGATACCCGCCGGTCGGAGAAGGCATTCATCCCGGACGACCCGCTCCGGGACGGGGTCAGGCGGGCGCCGCGGCCTCCAGCAGCCTGCCGTCGGCGAGCCGCAGCCAGCGGTTCACCCCGATGTCGGCCAGGAACCGCTCGTCGTGGCTGACCACCACGAACGCGCCCTGGTAGGCGTTGAGCGCGCCGACGAGCCAGGTGGCGCTCGCCAGGTCGAGGTTGTTCGTCGGCTCGTCCAGGAGCAGCAGCTGCGGCGCAGGCTCGGCGCACAGCACGCACGCGAGCGTGGCGCGCAGCCGCTCCCCGCCGGACAGCACGCGGACCCGCAGGTGCGCGCGGGCCCCGCGGAACAGGAACCGGGCGAGCAGGTTCATCCGCTCGGCCTCCGGCACGCCCGGCGCGAACGCGGCGAGGTTCTCCGCCACCGTGCGGTCGAGGTCGAGCAGGTCGAGGCGCTGCGACAGGTACGCGACGCGCCCGTCGGCCCGCCGCGCCGTCCCGCCGCCCTCGGGGGAGAGGTCGCCGCCGATCAGCCGGAGCAGGGTCGACTTGCCGGTGCCGTTCGCGCCGATCAGCGCGACCCGCTCGGGGCCGCGGATCTCCAGGCTCGCGCCGGGCCCGGCGAAGACGTCCCGGTCCCCGTAGCGGACCCGCATGCGCTCGCCGAGGAACACCGTCCGCCCGGCGGGGACGGCGGTGGCGGGCAGCTCCAGGCTGATCGCCTGCTCGTCGCGCAGGGCGCGCTCGGCCTCCTGGAGCCGGGCGCGGGCGTCGCCGAGCCGCGCGGCGTGCGCCCCGTCGGCCCTGCCGGCCGACTCCTGGGCGCGCCGCTTGCGCGCGCCGGCGAGGATCTTGGGCAGGCCCGCGTCCTTGAGGTTGCGCGCGGCGTTGCTCTGCCGGCGCGCCGCCCGCTCCCGGGCCTGCTGCATCTCGCGCTTCTCCCGCTTCACCTCCTGCTCGGCGCTGCGGACGTCCTTCTCCGCGGCCTCCTGCTCGATCCGCAGCGCCTCCTCGTAGGCGGTGAAGTTCCCGCCGTAGAAGCGCATCTCGCCGCGCTCCAGCTCGGCGATGCGGTCCATCCGGTCGAGCAGCGTCCGGTCGTGGCTCACCACGAGGAGGCACCCGTTCCAGTCCTCCAGGACGCCGTGCAGCCGGTGCCGCGCGTCGATGTCGAGGTTGTTGGTCGGCTCGTCGAGCAGCAGCACGTCCGGCCGCTTCAGCAGCTGCGCGGCCAGGCCGAGCGAGACGACCTGGCCGCCGCTGAGCGTGTCCAGCCGGCGGTCCAGGGCGACGTCGCCGAGGCCCAGCCGGTCGAGCTGGGCGCGGGTGCGCTCCTCGATGTCCCAGTCGTCGCCGATCACGGCGAAGTGCTCCTCGGCGGCGTCGCCGGACTCGATGGCGTCCAGCGCGCGGATCACCGGGGCGACGCCGAGGACGTCCGCCACGGTCAGGTCGCCGTCCAGCGGGAGCGTCTGCGGCAGGTAGCCGAGCACGCCCTCGACCGAGACGGTCCCGGCGGCCGGGCGGAGCTCCCCGGCGATCAGTTTCAGCAGCGTGCTCTTGCCGGCGCCGTTCGGCGCGACGAGGCCGGTGCGGCCGGCGCCGACGGTGAACGACAGGTCCTGGAACACCGGGACGTCGCCGGGCCAGGAGAAGGACAGGGCGGAGCAGACGATGCGGGCATCGGACACGTGAGGGACCTCATGGGATGCGGCGGGCGTACCGGAGCCGCCCGGCAGGGGCAGGGATGAGAAGCGACGACGGGACGGCCACATCGGCGGCGCTCGTCCGCGCGCACCGGTGGCCGATCACTTCCGGGATCACCCGGAGATGTCGTCGTCACCTGCCACTGCTGATCTCCCTCTGCGGATCACTCGTCCGGGCCCACTTTATCAGCGCGCGGCGCCCACCTGGCCCAGCAGCGCCGCGGTGGCGTCCTCCGCGAGGGCGCCGGGCAGGTCGGAGCCCATCCGGTCGGCGGCCGCCGCGCGCAGCCGGACGGCGGCCGCGGCGCTCGCCGTGGCGGTCGCGGTGGCGAGCACGATGGGCGGCCCGCTGCGGATGCCGTCGCGGCGCGCCATGGCCCGGGCCGCGACGGCCGCGAGCGCCACGCGGGGCGCCAGGCCCTGGGGCGAGGTCCGCGGCGGGACGGACGGGAGCTTGTCGAGCCCCATCTCGGCCACCGTGAACAGGCCGTTCAGCACCTTGACGGCGGGATGGGAGAGCCGTCCGGACAGCCCCGGGTAGTAGCGGCGCGAGCGCAGCGCCAGCGCGCTCAGCCCGGCGGAGCTGCGGCAGCCGGTGGCCGCGCCGAGCGCCGCGGCCCGCATCAGGGCGCCGCGGGACGGGCGGTCGGGCGCCGGCTGCCGGAGGGCCTTGCGCTCCTCGTCGGCGCGGAACATCGCGCGGAGCGCGGAATGCGTCGTGATCCCGTACACGAGGTGCGGGATGGCGTCGGACGCCCAGTCCGTCCTGGTCCAGGTGCGCGGATCGGAGATCCCCAGCCGGGCGATCGGCAGGTCGGAGGCCGCCATCGCCGCCGCGCCCAGCAGCGGCCCGCCGATGACGGCGGGCAGCCGGATCCCGGCGGCGCGCAGCGCTCCGGCCAGCGCGCCCACCGCCATCCCGGTGCACGTGCCGCTGAGCGCGCCGAGGCCGTCCAGCCGGTTCGCCCGCTCCAGCTCGCCGCCGGGCAGGCGCACTCCGGCGCGGTCGGTCAGCGCGCCCGCGACGGCGGCCGGCGTCCCGCTCGCCGGGCGGCCCCGTATCGCCATGTCCGCTTCGGTCGTCGCGTTGAGCGCGGTCGTCCCCGCGGCGCCGGCCGCCATGCCGCGCAGGACGCCCTTCAGTAGTGAGGTCACGCCCCGGCACTACCCGCGCTGTCCGCGATTACCCGCGCGCCCGTGCGCTCAGCGGAGATGCACCGGCAGCGAGTTGACGCCGTAGACGATCGACAGCTTGCGGTAGCTCAGCTTGTCCGGCTCCACCGCGAGCCGCAGGTCCGGGAACCGGCGGACGAGCGCGGGGTAGGCGGCGCGCAGCTCCATCTTGGCCAGTTCGGCCCCGATGCAGCGGTGCGCGCCCCAGCCGAACGCCAGGTGCGGCGGGGTCTTGCGGCCGGCGTCGAAACCGTCCATGTCGGAGCCGAGCGCCTGGTCGCGGTTCGCCGCCGACAGCGAGATCAGCACGACGTCGCCCTCCGCGATCCGCACCCCGTCGACCTCGGTGTCCTTGCGGGCGAACCGCGGGAACGCCAGCTGCACCACCGTCAGGTACCGCAGCAGCTCGTCCACGAACGGGACGATCGCCTCGTCGTCGTCGTGCACCCGCTGGAACTGCTCCCGGTCGCGCAGCAGCACGATCGAGCCGAGCGCGAGCATGCTCGCCGTCGTCTCCAGGCCGCCGGTGAGGACGCCGTCGGAGAGCCCGGCGATCTCCAGGTCGTCGAGCTCGTCGCCGTGCTCGCGGATCAGCATGCCGATCAGGCCGGGGCCCGGCTCGACCCGCTGCCGGCGGACGACCTCGAGCAGGTAGTCCATCGACTCGGAGATCGCGCCGACCGACGCGCTGGCCCCGCCGAACAGGTCGAACCGGGCGCTGCTCAGCCGCTGGAAGTCGCTGCGGTCGCGGTGGGAGACGCCGAGCAGCTCGCAGATCGTCAGCAGCGGGACGGGCAGCGCGAACGACTCCATCAGGTCGACGGGGCCGGTCATGTCCGCCATCGCGTCGAGCCGCTCCTCGACGATCGTGTGGATCAGCGGCGTGAGGCGGCTCAGCCGGCGCATGGTGAACTCCGGCGTCAGCAGCTTGCGCCGCCGGGTGTGCACGGGCGGGTCGGAGAACCCCAGCCCGCCGGGCGTGAACCCGGCCGGGACGTCCACCTTGCCGACGAGGTTGGACAGGTCGTTGCTGAACGAGTCCGCGTCCGCGAGGACGGCCTTGGCCTCCTCGTAGCCGGTCACCAGCCAGACGCCGAAACCGAACGGGAGCGGCAGCTTGCTGATGCGCCGCGCCTCGCGCATCGCGGTGAGGTCGCTCACCGGGTCCAGACCGTCGCGGCGCAACGGCGCCAGCGTGGAGTTGGGCAGGAACCGGATCGACTCGAGATTGAAGCCGGCACGCTGCTTCCTGGCGATGTATCCCCGTACAAGCCACTTGGCCGCGCGTGCCCCGACATTCGCCATGATCGCAGGTTATTGATCAGAAGCGCACATCGCACCTCCGTGCAGGATCTAAAACATCACATCTTTGAGACGGCGGCCGCCAGATCTCACTGTGTGTCCTGTTCGTGCCGCTCTGCGTCCGATGGGGTGTTGCGGTCGAATGGCGCCGGGGCGGGGCGGGTAGGACGGTGACCGCAGGCCGGAGACAGGGGGGATGTCATGGCCGGCAAGAAGATGGAAGGGAACGTGGAGCAGCGCCGGAAGGCCGCCCGCGAGGCCAGGGAGCAGGGGAAGGCCCCGAGCGCCCGGAACGTCACCACCGGCGCGTCCAAGCAGCCGCACTCGGCGCCGAAGCACCAGCCGCACCACCACGCCGAGCGGCTCGACCGCATCCACCGGGGCAAGCAGCAGGACATCTCGCCCGAGCCGAAGCCGGGCTACGGCGAGCCGGCGTCCAAGAGGCGCCGCCGGGGC
>NZ_JBEYYT010000548.1:0-5339 GCF_040645715.1 Spirillospora sp. NPDC046719
AGCGGGCCCGCGGGCGCCCCGGCGGGGACGCCCGGCGGGATGACGAGCAGCGCGCCGTCCCCGCGGTCCTCGTGATGGCACGCGGCCCACGGGATCCCGGCGGACTCGAACGCGTCCTCCAGCGACCGGAACAGGACGCCGCGGATGGCCGCGCGGTCCGACTCCGTCCGCTCCGGCGAACCGAAGCCCACCACGTCGGCGAACATCACCGTGCAGTCCTGGCCGGTCAGGAAGGGGGCGCCGGACGGCGGGCCCGGAGGCTCGCCCGCCGCGGTGAGGCGTTCCAGCCGGTCGGGGGCGAGGACGTCGATCGTCGCGGACCCGGCGCGGACGAGGCCCTCGCCGTCCCACCGGGCGAGCACGCTGTCGACGGCCGCCGGGGACGACGACGTCCAGCCGGCCAGCTCGCCGCCCGTCACCGGGAGCGTGCGGCCCCGCGCCCGCGACAGCGTGGTGAACAGCGCGGCCAGCCGACGCTGGGTGTCGGCCAGCTCCGTGCTCGTCGTGCGGCCTGCCTCCTCGGCGGCGCGGTCGTACGCCTGCTTCTCCAGCACCGACTGCACGCCCGGACGGCTCTCCACCAGCGGCCGGAAGTCGTCCGCCGCGACGACGAGGGCCCGCACCGTGTCCAGCGCGATGACCGTGGCGGACCAGGTGTCGTCGGCGAACAGCGCCCGCTCGCCGACGAGGTCGCCGGGACCGCGCACGGCGACGATCCGCTCCTCGCCCGCCCGGTCGACGCGGACCTTCGTCCAGCCGGACCGGAGGACGACGACGTAGTCGGCCGTGTGCCCCTGCCGCAGGATCGGCGTGCCGGGGCCGTAGGTGCGGGGGCGCGCGGCGGCGCGGACGGCGCGCCGGTCGTCGGGGGCGAGGGCCTGCCAGAAGCTGTCCCGCTGCTCAGCGGTCCCGGCGTCGCGGTCCCGCGTCCCGGCGGACGACGCCGCCCGTGCGCGCGCGAACTCCACCAGCGGCGCGGAGAACAGGGCCAGCACCGCGAACGTGAGGGCGGCGACCAGCCCGGCGGCGAGCGTCCCCGTCGCGGTGGCGGCCCACGCCGTGCACACCGCGCCGAGGACGCCGATCACCACCAGACCCCACACGAGAGCGCGGCCGACGGCCGGTCCGCCCGCGGAGACGGGGCGCGGACCCGCCGCGGCGAAGGCGGGGGAGGCGTCGGAGAACGCCTCCAGCAGGCGGCGGCCCGGCCCGCGCTCGACGGCGGGCGCGGCGGTCCGGCGGGCGGCGGTGTCGGCCGGGGCATCGGAGAAGGCCTCCAGCAGCCGCCGCCAGGCGCGGTCAGGACTCGGCATTGCGTCCCCCAGTCAGTCCGGCCCGGTCAGGCCCGTCGTCCTCGTCCTCGTGGTCGCCGTCCTCGCCGACCTGCCCGGGCGGGAAGGCCAGCAGCGCGTACCGGCCGAGCTTGGCCAGGACCGCCGGGGCGCCCGCGCCGAGCGCGAACGCCGCCCAGGGCGCGGTGATCATGTCGCTGGCGGCCGCGGCGGAGGTCACCATCGCGGCGAGCATGCAGTGCAGCGCGCAGGCGAACAGGTAGTACCCGCCGCCCGGCCCGCCGGGGTACTTCCACGGCGGCCGCGCGGTGCGCCGGTTCGCCTCCAGGAAGGCCAGCGTGCGGTTCGCCACGGCTCCCATGACTCCCCACAGGACGAACTGCCACATGCTCCGACGCTAGGCGCCCGCGCGGGGACGCACTGTGACGCGTCGTACAGAACGCGCACTCCGCCCGGAGACGGGCGACTCAGCGGGCGAGGTGGCGGGAGATCACCAGGCGCTGGATCTGGTTGGTGCCCTCGAAGATCTGCATGACCTTGGCCTCGCGCATGAAGCGCTCCACCGGGAAGTCGCGGGTGTAGCCGGCGCCGCCGAGGACCTGGACGGCGTCGGTGGTCACCTTCATCGCGTTGTCGGTGGCGACCAGCTTGGCGATGGACGCCTCGCGGCCGTAGGGGCGGCCGGCGTCCTTCAGCCGGGCGGCCGACAGGTAGGTGGCGCGGGCCGACTCGACCGCGGCGGCCATGTCGGCGAGGACGAACGCCAGGCCCTGGTGGTCGATGATCGGCCTGCCGAACGCCTCGCGCTCCTTGGCGTAGGCGACGGCGTGGTCGAGGGCGCCCTGGGCGAGGCCGGTGGCGACGGCGGCGATGCCGAGGCGGCCCGCGTCCAGGCCGGCGAGCGCGATGGACAGGCCCTGCCCCTCGCCGCCGATGAGGTTGCCGGCCGGGACGCGCGCGTCGACCAGCCGGACGGTCGCGGTGGTGGAGCCCATCAGGCCCATCTTGTCCTCGGGCTGGTCGAACTCCAGGCCGGGGGTGTCCGCCGGGACGTGGAAGCAGGAGATGCCGCGCGAGCCCTCGTCGGAGGTGCGGGCCATGACGGTGTAGAAGTCGGCCTTGCCGCCGTGCGTCGTCCACGCCTTGGCGCCGTTGAGGACGTAGGAGTCGCCGTCCCGGACGGCCTTGGCGCGCATCGCGGCCGGGTCGGACCCGGCGTGCGCCTCCGACAGGCAGTACGCGCCGAGCCGCTCGCCCGAGAGCATGTCCGGCAGCCAGCGGGCGCGCTGCTCGTCGGAGCCGAAGGCGAACAGCGGGAAGCACGACAGCGCGTGCACGCTGACGCCGACCCCGACGCTGGCCCACACCGCGCCGATCTCCTCCAGCACCTGCAGGTAGATCTCGTACGGCTGGGCGCCGCCGCCGAACTCCTCGGGGTAGGGGAGCGTGAGCAGGCCCGCCCGGCCGAGCGTGGTGAACGCGTCGCGGGGGAAGGCGCCGGCGCGCTCGGCCTCCGCGACGCGCGGCGCCAGCTCCTTGGCGGCGATCTCGCGGGTGAGCGCGAGGAGGTCCTCGGACTCGGACGTGGGCAGGTGCCGGGTGGCGGGCATGCGCGGACTCCTTTCGCCACCTGCACGGTACCAGAACGGGTACCAGAGAATCCTTTTTGGTACTGTCACGGGATGACGGAGACGCGGGCGGAGCGGCGGCGCGCGGAGCTGGTCGAGCGGCTCATCGAGGTGTTCCTCGACCGCGGGTTCGCCGAGCTGAGCGTCGCCGAGCTCGCGGCCGTCCTGCGCTGCTCCAAGAGCACCCTGTACGCCGTCGCGGCCAGCCGCGAGCAGATCATCGTGACCGTGGTGCGGGCGTTCTTCCGCCGCGCCACCGAGCGCGTCGAGGCGGTCGTGGACGCGAGCGCCGGGCCCCGCGAGCGGGTCGGCGCCTACCTGCGGGCCATCTCCGCCGAGCTCGCGCCCGCCTCGCCCGCCTTCTTCGCCGACCTGGACGCCTTCGCCCCGGCCCGCGAGATCTACAAGCGCAACACCCTGATCGCCGCGCGGCGGGTGCAGGAGCTCGTCCGCGAGGCCGCGCCCGGCGCGGACGACGCGGACGCCGCGTTCGTCGGCGCCGTCGCCGGCCAGGTGATGGAGTCGATCCACCGGGGCGAGATCAAGGCGCAGACGGGCCTGGACGACTCCGCCGCCTACGCCGCGCTCGCCTCCCTCATCGTCGCCCGGACGACCGCCTGATCAGGCGGTCGCCGACTGCAGGGCGTGCTCGACCAGCCGGATCAGGACGTTCTTGGCCGAGTCGTAGTGCCGCACGTCGCACAGCACGACCGGGACGTCCGGGTCGAGGTCGAGGGCGTCGGCGATCTGCTCGGGGGTGTACCGGCGGGCGCCGTCGAAGACGTTCGCCGCGACGACGAACGGGATCCCCCGGTTCTCGAAGAAGTCGATGGAGGCGAAGCTCGTCGGCAGCCGCCGCGTGTCGACCAGCACGATCGCGCCGACGGCGCCGTACGCGATCTGGTCCCACATGAACCAGAACCGCTCCTGCCCCGGCGTGCCGAACAGGTACAGCCGGACGCCGCCGGTGAAGGTGAGCCGCCCGAAGTCCATCGCGACGGTCGTGGTGGTCTTGCGCTCGACGCCGCCGAGGTCGTCCACGCCGACCGACGCGTCGGTGAGGACCTCCTCGGTGCGCAGCGGGCGGATCTCGCTGACCGCGCCGACCAGGGTCGTCTTGCCGACGCCGAATCCCCCCGCCACCAGGATCTTCAGCGTGTGCGCGGGGAGGTCCTCGGCGGGCGCGGTGGGGTCATAGGCGGCGGAGTTCATCGAGCACTCTCATCAGGATCTTCGGGTCGGGACGGCCGGTGCCCTGCCCGGACGGCCCGGCCTGCGGGACTTCTTCGACGAGGCCGTAGTGGTGCAGGTCCGCGAGCAGGATCTGCACGACCCGCAGCGGCAGGTCGGTGTCGGAGGCCAGGTCGGCGGGGGTGGAGGGGCGGTGGCACAGCTCCAGCAGCCGCCGCTGCTCGCGCGACAGCCACACCCGCTCGCCGGGCGTGCGGCCCGTCGCGACGATCAGCGTGACCATGTCGACGGCGATCCCGTTGGGGCGGGTCCGCCCGCGGGTCACCGCGTAGGGCCGCACGATCGGGCCGGCGTCCGCGCCGACCCAGCGCTCTCTCGGAGTCTCCACGGCCGGCTCAGCCCGGGGCGCCGGCCTGCGACGGGTCGGCCGCGTCCTGCGCCCGCGGCGCCGTGCCGAGCTGGCGCCGCACCCGTTTGATCAGCATGGTGGTCTCGTAGGCGACCAGCCCGGCGTTGCCGCCCGCGTCGCTCAGCACCGCCAGGCAGCTCCCGTTGCCGGCGGGCATCACGAAGAACAGCAGCCCGTCCAGCTCGACGACGGTCTGCCGGACCTGCTTGGCCTGGAAGTGCTCGCGGGCGCCGTTGGCCAGGCTGTGGAAGCCCGACGACAGCGCGGCGAGGAACTCGGCGTCCTTGCGGGTGACCCCGCCGGAGGCGCCCATCACCAGGCCGTCCCGCGACAGCAGCACGGCCTGGTGCACCTCCCCGACCCGCTCGACCAGATCGTCCAGCAGCCAGTCCAGCTCTCCGGTGGCGTGGCCCTGCTGCGTCATCCCTGCCCCCATTCATCGCGTGGATCGCGATCGTCCGGATCGTCGTCGTCCCTGCCCCGAAGCCATCCCGACTGTAGCGATGACATCAGGTCCCGGTTGACCTCCGGGCTCGGCTCCTCGTACTCCTCGTCCGGCCCGCCGCCCCAGGCCCGGCCGGGGTCGGCGGGTCCCGGCGCGGGCCGCGCGCGCAGCTGCGGCGCCATGTTGCGCTGCCGCACCCGGCGGGGGAGCCGGCCGGTGACCTCGCTCGACTCGGCCGCGGCCGCCTCCGGGGCCGCGGGGGGGGGCGGGGGGCGGGCTGGGGGGGCTTCCCCCCCCTCGACCGCGGCGTTCCAGCGGGCCATGAGCGCGGTGGCCTCGTGCTTGTACGCGTCCGGCACGGCGTAGCCGTCGAG
>NZ_JBEYYT010000549.1:0-5335 GCF_040645715.1 Spirillospora sp. NPDC046719
TCGCGGCCGGCGGCACCCCCTCATTCGTAGGCTTCATCCGGGGTGTCCGCTCCCCTACTTGAACGCCTTGGCGGCCGCGGCCTCCAGCTTGGCCTGCGTCCCCTTGACGTCGGTCGGCTTGCTCACGAACTGGCGCAGCGCCTCCCACTCGCCGGCGCCCGGCGTCGCGCCGAACGCGGCGGGCGCGAGGTCGGACATGTCGTAGCGGGCGGCGTCGCCGGCCTGCTGCATCTGCTGGATCAGCTGCTTGGCGATCGGGTCGGAGTAGGCGTCCGGCGGGACGGACTTGTTCGGCGTCAGGTAGCCGCCGAGCCCGGCCCAGACCTTGCCGGCGTCCGCGGAGGCGAGGAACTTCATCAGCGCCTGCGCGCCCTTGCCGTCCTTCATCGCGACCGCGACGTCACCGCCGATGACCGCCGGGGCGGTGTCGCCGGCCTTCGGGAAGGCGAACACCTTCGCGTCGGTGCCGACCTTGGCCTTGGTGGTGCCGATGTTGGCCGCGGCGAAGTCGCCGCCGTAGGCCATCGCGGCCTTGTTCTGGCCGAAGACCTGCGTGATCGACTCGTCGAACTTGGTCTTGGTCGCGGTGGCGACGCCGCCGTTGAGGAACTGCGGCTTGCCCCAGATCTCGGCGAGCGTCTGCAGCGCCTTGGCGACCGTCGGGTCCGTCCACTTGATCTCGTGCTTGGCCAGCTTGTCGTAGTTGTCCGGGCCGGCCTGCGAGAGGTAGACGTTCTCGAACCAGTCGGTCAGCGTCCAGGAGTCCTGGGGGCCGGCGGCCAGCGTGAACGGGGTGGTGCCCGAGTCCTGCAGCGTGCCGGCGTCCTTCACCAGGTCGGCCCAGGCCGCCGGGGGCTGGACGCCCGCGTCGGAGAACGCCTGCGGCCGGTACCAGATGATCGACTTGTAGGCCGCCTTGGCGATCACGCCGTAGGTCTTGCCCTGGTAGGAGCCGAGGTCCTTCCAGTACGGCGAGAAGTTCTGCGACACCTCCGACACCACGTCGTCGGCCAGCGGCTTCAGCTGGCCCTTGGCGGCGTACTGCTGCATCAGGCCCGGCTGCGGCAGGATCGCCACGTCCGGCGGGTTGTGCGCGGCCAGCTTCGGCCCGAGGTAGGCGTCGGTGTTCTCACCGGTCGAGGCGTACTGGACGGTCGCGCCCGTCTGCTTCTCGAACGCCTGCAGGACCTTGCGGAAGTTGGTCTCCTCCGTCCCGGTCCACTTGGCGGCCACCGAGACGGTGACGCCCTTCAGCTCCGTCCCCCCGGAGGTCTTCGAGCCGCCGCCCTTGTCGTCGTCGCCACCGCCGCACGCGGCCGCGGCCGACAGCAGCAGCCCCGCCGCGACGGCGGCGCCCACCGTCCGGTGGCCCATCCCTCTGCTGACCCTCATCCCTCATCCTTCCTGAGCGAACCGGCCGCGTCCGATCCCCAGATCGACGCGCCGGACTCGATATCGAAGAAGTGCAGGCGACCGGTGTCGACGCGGATCGTCACCGGGTCGCCGACCTTCACGCGGGTGCGGGGGCTGAACCGCGCGACCAGGTCCGTGCGGGGCCGCTCCATGTGCCCCAGCACGTCGGTCCCCGCGTCGCGGGCGAGCTCCTTGGTGTCCTCGGTGACGACCTGGGCGGCCTCGACCGCGAAATGGACCAGCACGTCCGAGCCCATCGCCTCCACGAGGTCGGCGGTGGAGGTGAGCCCGGACCCTTCGGGCGTCTCCACGAGCTCGGAGTCCTCCATGTCCTCGGGACGGATCCCGACGACGACGTCGCGCCCGAGGTAGGAGGCGAGACCGGGGCGCTCTTGCAGCACCGCGGCCGGCAGCGTCAGGGTCTGGCCGCCGATCTCCAGGCGCGGGTTCGCCGCGTCCCCGGACAGCGCGCCGTGCAGCAGGTTCATGGCGGGTGAGCCGATGAAGCCGGCGACGAACAGGTTCGCCGGCCGGTCGTAGAGCTCCTGCGGCGGTGCCACCTGCTGGAGCTCGCCCTTCTTCATCACCGCGACCCGGTCGCCGAGCGTCATCGCCTCGGTCTGGTCGTGCGTGACGTAGATCGTGGTGACGCCGAGGTCGCGCTGGATGCGGGCGATCTCCGCGCGCATCTGGACGCGCAGCTTGGCGTCGAGGTTGGACAGCGGCTCGTCCATCAGGAACGCCTGCGGCTCGCGGACGATCGCGCGGCCCATCGCCACCCGCTGGCGCTGGCCGCCCGACAGGTTGCGCGGCTTGCGGTCCAGGTGGTCGGTCAGGCCGAGGATCTCCGCGGCGCGGTCGACCTTCTCGCGGATCTCGGCCTTGGGCAGCTTGCGCAGCGACAGCCCGAACCCGATGTTGTCCCGCACCGACAGGTGCGGGTAGAGCGCGTAGCTCTGGAAGACCATGGCGACGTCGCGGTCGCGGGCGGGGACCCGGTTGACGACGCGGCCGCCGATCGTGACGGTGCCCTCGGAGATGTCCTCCAGGCCGGCGACCATCCGCAGGGCGGTGGTCTTGCCGCAGCCGGACGGTCCGACCAGCACCAGGAACTCCCCGTCGGCGATGCTGAGGTTCAGGTCGGTCACGGCCCGCGTCCCGTCGGGATAGACCTTCCCGACGCTGGTCAGGTCGACCTCTGCCACGGCGTCTCCTCTGCTCGACAAGCGCTACCCCGGCGTAACTCGAAACAAGGTGGTACATGGCGGGACGGCCGGACCGCAATACACGCGGCACCGGCTGGCGCATTTAGTACAGAGATCGTTACCGGCCTGTTTCCGGGTCATTTTCCGCCGACCGAAAACAAGCAGAAGGCGCGGACGAAAACGTCCGCGCCTTCGCGCCCTCACACCCCGGAGGCCCCGGGAGGCCGGAGGTTCAGCCGACGACCACCAGGCCCCGCTCCGTCACGTTCATCGGCTCGTGGCCGTCCTCGGTGCACACGACGATGTCCTCGATGCGCGCGCCGTGCGGGCCCGGGTAGATGCCGGGCTCGATCGAGAACGCCATTCCCGGCTCCAGCGGCTCGCGGTTGCCCGCCACGATGTACGGGTCCTCGTGCGACTCCAGGCCGATGCCGTGCCCGGTGCGGTGGAAGAAGTGCTCGCCGTGCCCCGCCGCCGCGATGACGTCGCGGGCCGCCGCGTCCACCGCCTCCGGCGTCACGCCCGGCCGGACCGCCTCGCGGGACAGCCGCTGCGCCTCCTCCAGCACCGCGAAGTAGGCGGCGTAGTCGGCGGGCGGCTCGCCCACGCAGTAGTTGCGGGTGGAGTCCGAGCAGTAGCCGCTCGGCATCGTCCCGCCGATGTCGACCACCACCGGCTCGCCCGCGCGGATCACCCGGTCCGACAGCTCCGCGTGCGGGTTCGCGCCGTTCGGGCCCGACCCGACGATGACGAAGTCGACGGCCTCGTGGCCCTCCGCGATGATCGCGTCGGCGATGTCCCGGCCGACCTCCCGCTCCGTCCGGCCGGCCCGCAGGAACTCCGGCACGCGCCGGTGCACCCGGTCGATCGCCGCGCCGGCCTCGCGCAGCGCGGCGACCTCGGCCGCGCTCTTGCGCATCCGCAGCTCCCGCAGCACGCCGCCCGCCGCGACCTGCTCGGCGCCCGGCATCGCGGCGCGGAACCGCAGCGCCATCACCGCCCACATCCGGTCGGCCACGCCCACCGACGCCAGGCCGCCCGGCAGGCGGCGGGCGACCAGCGCGTACGGGTCGTCGGTCTCGTCCCATGGGACCAGTTCCACGCCGAGCGAGCCGGCGGGCGACTCCTGCGCCGCCGGCAGCTCCAGCCGCGGCACGACCAGGAACGCCTCGCCGTCCGCCGGCACCACCAGGCAGGTGAGCCGCTCGAGCTGCTTGGCGTCGTAGCCGGTGACGTAGCGCAGGTCCGGGCCGGGCGTCAGCAGGACCGCGCCGAGGCCCGCCTTCGCGGTCGCCTCGCGCACCCGCCCCAGCCGCTCGCGCGGATACAACTCCGTTGTCACATCCGTCTCCATACCGGTCGCGGTGCCGGGCCGCCCCGCCGCCGGGCGTGGGCCGCGCCGCGGATCACCGCTTCCTCCTCCCCTGTGACCTGCTCCTGTTACATTCTGTCCGTGCTCCGACACAGTTCGCACCGCCTCGGATACCGCACCAGGATCCCAACAACGCCGCCGGGCCGCCGCCCCGGCCCGCCCGCGCCGCCGCGCCGCGGCTGAGCCGATGCGGCGCACCCGAGACACCGCCGGACGCGAGGATACGTCGGCGGCCCGCGTCCCCGCCCTCGCCGAGCGGCCCGCCGCCGAGCAGGCCCCTGCTGGACAGGCCACCGTCGAGCAGGCCAAGGGCGTGCTGGCGGAGCGGTTCGGCTGCGACGTGGAGACCGCCTACGACCGGCTGCTGGAGCTCGCCGCCGGAGCCGGCGTGGAACCCGAGACGGCCGCCGCGCTGCTGCTCGGCGCCGCCCCGAACGCACCGGCCCAGGCCCGCCTCTCTGCCGCGCCGGCGTCCGGCCGGGCTCCGGACCACGGCGACGTGCCGCTTCCGCGCACCACTTCCCCCGGCGACCCCGCCGGCCCGGAGGACGACGCCGATCCCGCCACCCGGCTCGCGCTCATCGAGCGGCTCGGCGGCCTCGGCTGGGGCCGCTGGGACCTGGCCACCGGCGGGGCCCGCTGGTCCGCCGGGCTGTACGAGCTGTTCGGGCGGGACCCCGCCGCCGGGCCGGTGGCCCTGGACCGGCTCGCCGAGCACGTCGTCCCCGCCGACCTGCGGCACGCCGAGCACTTCACACGCGCCCTGCTCGGCCGCCGCGAGCCCGCCGACGCGGAGTTCCGCGTCCGCGCCGGGGGCGCCGTCCGGCACCTGCGCGCGATGGCCGAGCCGGTCCTGGACGCCCGCGGCGAACCCGTCGCGCTGCGCGCCGTCTTCCAGGACGCCTCGCGCGGCCGCTGCGACGAGCTGCTGGCGGCCACCCGGCTCCAACTGGTGCGGCAGCGCCGCCGCGTCGCCGAGGAGCGGCGCACCGCCGTGGAACTGCAGCGCGCGCTGCTGCCGCTCCCCCGCGGCCCGCGCGACCTGCCGGGGCTGCGCGCCGCCGTCCGCTACCTGCCCGCGTGCGGCGCGACGCGGGTCGGCGGCGACTGGTACGAGGCGACCCCGCTGTCCGGCGGCGAGGTCTTCCTCGCGATCGGCGACGTGGCCGGGCACGGGCCGCCCGCCGCGGCCGGGATGGCGCGCGTCCGCAACGCGCTCAGCGGCCTGGCCTGCACCGGCGCGCCGCCCGACCGGCTGCTGGCGGCGCTGAACCGGATGCTGCTGAACCGGACGCCGCTCGACGAGCCCGCGAGCGGGCGGGACCGGCCGCTGACCGCGAGCGCC
>NZ_JBEYYT010000550.1:0-5320 GCF_040645715.1 Spirillospora sp. NPDC046719
GGGACGGGCGCGGCGCCTCGACGACCACGTGCGTGTTGATGCCGCCGAAGCCCATCGCGCTGACGCCCGCGCGCAGCGGCACGCCCTCCGGCCACGCCTCGCCCTTGCGCAGCACGCGCAGCGCGTCGCCGCCCTCGTCCAGCAGCGGGTGCGGCCGCTCGCACCCCGTCGTCGGCGGCAGCACGCCCGTCCCGGCCGCCTTGACGCCCTTGATCAGCCCGGCGATGCCCGCCGCGGCCTTGGTGTGCCCGATGTTCGCCTTGATGGAGCCGACCGCCGCGGGGATCCCGCTCGCGCCCGCCGCGCGGCGCGCCTCGATCAGCGTCTCCAGCTCGGCCGCGTCGCCGACGGCCGTCCCGGTGCCGTGGCCCTCGAAGTAGCCGACCTCGTCCGGGCCGAACCCGGCGCGCCGGTACGCCCGGTCCAGCGCGAGCCGCTGCCCGTCGGTCTCCGGCCGGGTGATGCCGCCCGCGCCGTCGGACGACACGCCCCACCCGTCGATGAAGCCGTGCACGTGGTGGCCGCGCGCGACGGCGTCCTCCTCGCGCATCAGCACGACCATCCCGCAGCCCTCGCCGGGCCAGAACCCGGCCGACCGCCGGTCGTAGACCCGCATCTCCTCGACGGCCAGCGCGCCCGCCCGCGAGAACCCGATCAGCTCCGTGGCGTCCACGCTGATGTCCACGCCGCCCGCGACCGCGAGGTCCATGTCGCCGGAGGCCAGCGCGTTGCACGCCGTGATCACCGACAGCAGCGACGACGCGCACGCGCCGTCCACGACGTAGCCGCCGCCGTTGAAGTCGAAGTGGTTGCAGATCCGCCCGGCGATCGTGTTGGACAGCCCGCCGGCCAGCGAGTCGCCGTCCGGCACCGGGAACGGCGCCTTGTAGGAGTGCTCCAGCTCCGCCAGCAGCGCCGCGAGCCGGTCGCCCGCCACGTCGTCCTTGAGCGCGTCCGCGACCACCCGCCGCACGTAGGGCCAGCGCAGCCGCATCTGCGCCGCCCGGATGCCCTCGCCGGTCAGCGAGTTGCCGACCAGCACCCCCGTGGTCTCGCCCGGCGCGCCGCGCCCCTCCGGGAACCCGGCGTCGGCCAGCGCCTCCGCCGCCGTCTCGAGCGCCAGCCAGTGCGTCAGGTCCGCGTTGCGGAACGTCGACCCGGCGACCTTGAACCGGACCCGGTCGAACTCCCAGTCGCGCAGCAGCGCGGCCTCGGTGATGTAGATCTGGTCCGCCGAGTCGCGGTCGGCGCTGTAGTAGTCCTCCAGCCTGATCCGCGTGGACGGGATGCGCCGGAACGACCGGCGCCCGGCCAGCACGTTGTCCCACAGCTCGCCGGGGTCCGCGGCGTCCGGGAACCGGCACGCCATGCCGACGATCGCTATTCGAGAATTCACGGAATACCTCCAGAATGCGGAGAGGCCGGCGGCACTTGTTCTCCCTCCACCCGGAAATCCGGGCATGCCGGAATGACCACGGAGCGCATGGGCGAAGGAAAAATACGGCGACCGCCGCGAATGGCGTCCCGAGAGGGCGCGGGCGACCACGTCGACGCCCGTTCCACTCCAAGATCAACCTAAGTTACTCGACTGTAGGCAAGCGTTCGAGCCCACGTCAAGAAGCCGAAGCCATCATCCGATGACAAATTTTCGGCCCTCCGGCGGCCATTCTGGCACCGCCCGTCCCACCGGCCGCTCGTTTCCGCCCGGCCGTTCCCCGAACGCCCTCCCATGCCCCTTTGACCGTTTTACAGAACACACCGCGACCAGGGCAGAGCCGAACGTGACGCCGTCCTCCGTAATGGACGGCAAGCCCAATAAGGGGGGCAGGAAAATGAAAATTCAACCGCCCGCGCCACCGGCGGCCGTCACGGTCGGCGACCGGAAAACCGCGCACCGGAACCGCGATGCTCCTACCCTGGAGGCATGCCGGTGGATTACCGAGCCCCGAACATCAACGCGCGCAGCCTCGGGCAGCAGCTGCGGAAGATCCGGGAGCTCCTCGAGCTGTCCTACCCCGACGCCGCCGCGCTCCTCGGCCGCGACGCCGACTGGCTCGCCCGCGTCGAGACGGGCTTCGGCGACCCCACCCCCGAGCAGGTCGGCGCGATCCTCGACGCCTACGGCGTCCCGGACCGCGTCCGCGCGGTCCTCGTCGACCTCGCGACCCGGCCCGACGGGCCGCCCTGGCTGGCACGCCACGTCGGCCGCCTGAAGGCCCTCGTCCGCGACATCTACACCGTCGAGTCGGAGTCCCCGTACATCCACACGTTCGGCATCGCCCGCATGCCGGAGCTGGTCTGGTGCGAGGAGTACGCCCGCCTGGTCTTCGGGCTCCGCGAGACGGACCCGGACGAGGAGTGGGACCTGCTCCGCAACCGCCAGGAGCACCGCCCCCTCGGCGAGCCCCGCACCCTCGACGTGATCATCGACGGCTACATGCTGGAGAGCCCCGGCGGCCGCGCCGACGTCCTGCACGCGCAGGTCGCGCACCTGCTCGACCTCGCCGCCGACGCCCGCGCGACCGTCCGCGTCGTCCCGACGGGCGCCGGCGCGTACCCGGGCCTGCACGGCGCCTTCGACGTCCTGGAGTTCCCCGGCGTCACCGAGCGGATCTCCCTCGTCCACTCCGCCCTCGGCATCGACACCGCCCAGGCCGACCTGTGGGACACCTGGAAGCTCGTCGAGGAGAAGGCCCTCACCCCCGCCGACTCCCGCACCCTCCTGGAGACCACCCGCACCGCCCTCGCCGCCCGGTGACCCTCCCGCGGTCCGGCCTCTCGCGAACGGGAGGTCAGCCGAAGGCGACGCGGGTGACGTGGTCGGTGACCGGGGGCAGGCAGGTGCCGCTGCTGCACGCGGCGTAGGAGACCACGACCTCGGCCGTCCGCCCCGTCCGGCGGACGGGCAGGGAGACCGTGACCGGGCCGTCCGGATAGACCGGCAGGCTCACCCCCAGCGAGGGAAGGGCGAGCATCCGCACGGGACGGTCGGCGGTGGAGCGCCCGGTCGCGGTCAGGCCACCGCGCACGTCCAGCCTCGTCGCGACGCCCAGCCCGTCCACGCCGCCGGCCGGAAGGTCCACGCTGTAGACGTGGAATCCGGGACGCAGCGGCCGGTACACCGCCTTCACCGAGGTGTCCGACACGCTGACCGACACCTCGACGCCGCCTTCGGTGAAGCGGGAGGGCTCCGGGGCGTCCTCGTGGTGGCCGCATCCGCCGACCACCAGCACGAGCGCCCCCAGGAACGCCCCTCTCACCGCCAACGCTTCAGGAACGCGGCCACCCGCGCCGGCGAGAGCGAGCGCGCGGTGGCGAACGAGCCGTCGTTCGTCACCGTTCTGACCTTGCCGCTTCCGGACAGGACCGCCAGCGCGGGAATCCCGCTCGTCTCCAGGTTCACCCCGTACCGCCTCGCCAGGCGGATGTTGTGGTCGAACCGGCCGACATCGACGGAGACGACGTGGTAGCGGGCGAGGACCGGCCGGACCTCCGCGGACCGGAAGGTGCGGCCGAGGACGACGCAGTCCGGGCACCAGTCCGCGCCGAAGTCGAGGAGCACCGGACGCCCGTCCCGCTTCGCCTGCGCGAGCGCGGCGGCGATGTCGGCCTTCGCGTTCCGTGCGGGGTCGTACCCCTCGCGGACCGGCTCGGCGGTGCTCGCGGGCCGCGCACCGGCCGGGGTCGACGGGGCCGCCGCGGTACCGGCCGGGGCCGAGGAGCCGGTGGGACCGGCGCTGCCGCAGGCCGTGACGGACAGGAGCAGGCAGGCGAGAACGAGTAACGGCTTTGCTTGCATGGGGGTGGACTCCTGTGGATCAAGGAAGCGCCCAAGACTAGCGAGCCGAAAGGACATTTCGGCGCCTGCGGGACACTCCGGTGCGGCGGGGCCTGGGGGCGGGTGGTCATACTCGGGGGATGGGGAAGAGCTATGAGCGCATCGAGGGCAGGCTGCGGACGTTCATCGAGTCGCAGCACATCTTCTTCACCGCGACGGCGCCGCTGGACGGGAACGGCACCGTCAACCTTTCGCCGAAGGGCCTGACCGGATCGTTCGCGGTGCTCGACGAACTCACCGTCGCCTATCTCGACTTCGCGGGCAGCAACGCCGAGACGATCGCCCACCTGCGGGAGAACGGCCGGATCACGCTGATGTGGTGCGCGTTCGACGGCCCGCCGAACATCGTGCGGGTGCACGGGCGCGGCGAGCCGGTGTTCCGCGACGATCCGCGCTGGGGCGAGCTGATGCGCCATTTCCCGGACATCGACCCGACGCTGCACGGGCTGCGCGCGATCATCGTCGTCCGCGCCGAGAAGATCCGCGACACCTGCGGGTACGCCGTCCCGTTCATGACGTACGAGGAGGACCGCCCGCTGCACGGGTCGCGGTTCGCCCGGGAGACCGACGAGTCGCTCGACGCCTACTTCCACAAGAAGGAGCACGTCGCGACCAGCCTCGACGGCCTGCCGGGCCTGCCCCTCCCGCTGCCGCCGCTCCCGCCGACCGCGTGACCCCGCCCGGCCGGGGACCGGGCGGGGCCTCAGGGGCGTTGGGCGGGGCTGGTGACGACGGCCGCGACCAAGAGGGCCGTGAGGTCGGTCTGGGGTCCCTCCCCCATGTTCTGCACCGCCTTCGTGCCGAGGTAGCGGTACGTGCCCGGGGCCAGAATGATCTCCACACGGACCGGGTCATCCGCGTCGTCGAAGGACCGGGCCAGCGCGATCCCCTGCCGTCCGAGCGCATCCTTCTCACCACGGACGGCGTCGACGCCGGGGACCGTTGCGAGCGTCTGGAACAGCGCGGCCCGCAGCTCGGGCGGGAGCGTCATGCGCAGGAGCCGGCCGATCCGGTTGAAGACGAGCTGGTCGCGCGGCCCCTTGTCGTCCGGGTTCTGGCCCCTGCCGTGGGCGGCGTCGGAGTACAGTCGCGCGCGGAGCGCCGACGGGTCGGTCGGCAGGGTGCGGACGTCGGCGTGCGGGCGCCGGTCGTCGTCGCCGCTTCCCAGCTTCGGAAACCAGCGCGACGGATCCTTGGGATCGCAGTGGCCACCGAGCCGCTCCCCGTAGTCGCCTCCGGCCGCCATCGAGCCGTCCCGCCGGAGCCAGGTCTCCCTGCACTTCCTTTCGTCCGTCCCGAGGTGGACCATCAGCTCCCTGGTGTAGCTGTACGCGCCCGGCTCGACAGGGGGTCCGCTGCGGGCGGTGGCGGCGGCGTCGCGCAGCACTTCAGCGGCGGCGGCCGTCGCGGAACCGTGGCCCTCCGGCGCCACGACCTGCGCCATCATGATCGCGGCGGGGGCGGCCCCCCCCGCGGCCCCGG
>NZ_JBEYYT010000551.1:0-5313 GCF_040645715.1 Spirillospora sp. NPDC046719
CGCGAAGCGACGCCGAAGGCGCCCTTGACTTTGGAGGGGCGGCCCCGTACGCAAGCGCCACCCCACCACCCGAACACCCCTCTCGCCGATCTCCCGAACACCGTCACTGATCCGGCGTTAAACAGCTCTTCGGATGCCGAGAATGACTTGCCGTCCAGGCGTATCGAGTGCCTCTGCATGATCTTGCTGGCAGGTCGGCGCCCTCTTATGCCTGGCGGTCTTCTCCTTCACCGAGCATTAGGTCACCCCGCGAGGCAAGCGATGACGCCTGCTATTGCTGCCTGCGCATCGGTGGCCTGTTCTGGCATCGGGCGTTTATCGGCGAGGCAGTGCAGGCCAGCCGCGGAAGATCCGCACCTTACGAAAGGCAGCGGTGTCCCAATGCGCCGGGCGGACGGTATCCGGGGCGGTCGCGGAGGTGGGTGGGCTTCCGGGGCGCCCCGGGGTGGGGGGCGCCCCGGAAGAGCCCTCAGCGGCGGGCGGTGATGCGGGTGGGGAGGGACACGAAGCCGCGGTCGTTGGAGGAGTGCACCCGCTCGGCGCCCGACTCGTCGATCTCGTAGTCGGCGACGACGGCGGTGACCTCCTCCAGCGCGATACGAGCCTCCAGACGACCGAGGTTCGCGCCGAGGCAGTGGTGCCGCCCGTTGCCGAAGGCGAGCGACGCGCCCGTCTCGCGGTCGAGGTCGAAGCGGTCCGGGTCCGGGAAGACGGACGGGTCGCGGTTCGCGGCGCCGGTGAGCAGGAGCACCTTCGCGTCGGCGGGGATCGTGACGCCGTGCAGCGTGATGTCCTCGGTGGCGGTGCGGGCGAGCACCTGCGACGTCGGCTCCCAGCGGAGCGTCTCCTCGATCCAGTCGTCGATGCGGCCGCCGAGAGCCCGCGCGCGCTCCTCGGGGTGCAGCCAGGCGGCGTGCCACGCGTTGCCGAGCGTCAGCATCGTGGTCTCGATGCCCGCGCCGACGAGCAGGATCAGCACGCCGACGATCTCCTCGGGGGTGAGCCGGTCGTCGCCGTCGGCGGCGTCCAGGAGCCCCGACAGCAGGTCGCCGCGGCGCTCCTTGGACCGCTCGATCGTCAGCTCGGTGTAGTAACCGACGAGGGCGCCGATGGCCTGCAGCGCCTCGGGCGGCAGGTCGTCGCCCTCCTCCCCGCGGTACATGATCGCCATGCCGAGGTCGCGGACCATGCCCCGATCGGCCTCCGGGACGCCGACCAGCTCGGAGATGACGTCGGTCGGGAAGCGGCCGGCGAAGTCGGTCATCAGGTCGAAGGTGTCGCCGTCGAGGTGCGGCAGGACGCACTCGCGGGCGATCTCGCGGATGCGGGGCTCCAGCTCCTGGACGCGGCGCGCGGTGAAGGCGCGCGACACCAGGCCGCGCATCCGGGTGTGCTTGGGCGGGTCCATGGCGACGAACGAAAAGAACTTCTCCGCCTCCGGGCCCCAGAACGCCGGTTCGATGCGCAGGCCGTTCCGGCTGGAGAAACGCGCTGAGTCGCGGAGCGCGGACAGAACGTCGCCGTGCCGGGACAGCGCCCAGAAGTCGTCCGTTTCGCTGCGATACACCGGTGACTTTTCGCGCAGTTCCGCGTACACCGGGTAGGGGTTTTCCTGAATCGCGAAGTCGAACGGGCTGTAGAAAAGATCCACCATGTGCCTTCCCGGGTAGGTCATGCGCGTGGACCGATCCTGCCACGCATAATGGTGTCCTGCCATTTCACTTCCGTCGCGGTTTCGCGGCGGCGACGAAGCGAGGCCGCGTGGACGCTGAGCGGGTTCCGCCGGGGATCGACCCGACGAAGGCGCACCCTTCGCGCAGGTACAACTACTGGCTCGGCGGCAAGGACAATTTCGCGGTCGACCGGGAATCGGCGGAGATGGTGGCGTCGGCGTTTCCCACCGTGAGCCTGGCGGCGCGGGAGAATCGCGCCTTCATGCGCCGGGTGGTCGGTTACCTGGCGGGCGAGGCCGGTATCGGCCAGTTCCTCGACATCGGCACGGGGCTGCCGTCCGCCGGAAACGTGCACGAGATCGCGCAGGGCATCGACCCGTCGGCGCGGATCGTCTACGTGGACAACGATCCGATCGTGCTGGTGCACGCCCGCGCGCTGCTGACGAGCGAGCCGCAGGGGCGGACGGCCTACATCGACGCCGACCTGCGCGACCCGGAGAAGATCCTCGCCGACGCGGATCTGCGGCGGACCCTGGACCTGTCCCAGCCGGTCGCGTTGATGCTGGTGGCGACGATGCATTTCATTACCGACGACCACGACCCGTACGGGATCGTCCGGACGCTGCTGGGCGCGCTGCCGTCCGGCAGCCACCTGGTGATGACGCACGCCACCGGCGACTACCTGACGCCGGAGGAGTACGCGGTGAACGTGGAGGCGAACGAGCGGAGCGGGGTGCCGTTCCGGCTGCGCAGCCGCGACGAGTTCACGCGCTTCTTCGACGGCCTGGAGCTGCTGCCGCCGGGCGTCGGGTCCGTGGTGGAGTGGCGCCCGGAGGAGCCGCCGGAGGACCGTCCGGCGGTCGAGGACGTATCGATGCTCTGCGCGGTGGCCCGCGTGCCGTGAGAGCGGTGCCCGGCTCTGCGCGGTGGCCCGCCTGCCGTGAGCGGCGGCCCGCCTTCCTTGAGCGGTGGCCGGCGTCGCCTGATCAGGCGCCGAGGACGGACCGGATCGTGTATCGGGCGTTGGCCGAGATGATCGGGTTCGTGGAGCGGTAGTACGGCAGCTGAATGACGGCCATGGACAGCGCCCAGCCGCGTCCGCGCAGCCAGGTCGCGTCGTCGGCGTCCACGGCGTCGCGGAAGGCGGGCCGCGCGCCGGGCGGCAGGAGGTTCCAGGCGGGGATCAGGTCGCAGGCGGGGTCGCCGATGCCGCAGGTGGCGAAGTCGAGGACGCCGGAGAGCCGTCCGGCGCCGTCCACGAGCAGGTTGCTCGGCATGAGGTCGGAGTGCAGCCAGCAGGGCGGGCCCGCCCAGCCGGGCGCGCGGAGCGATTCGTCCCAGGACGCCAGGATCGCGGCCGCGTCGAAGGGCTCGTCGGTGCGGCGCAGCTCGGCGACGGCCGCGCGCATCGCCGCGTCGACGGAGGCCAGCGGGCCGCCGCGGTACGCGGGCGGGCCGCCAGGGATGTCGATCTCGCGGAAGGCGACCACGAAACCGGCGAGGTCGCGGGCAAGTTCCAGCCCAGCCTCGCCTTCGCCCCCGCTTTCGGCCCTGGCCCCGGCCTGGGTTTCGGACCCGGCCTCGGCCCCGGCTTCGGGCCTGGCCTGGGCCCCGGCCTCGCTTTCGCCCCCGGCCCCGGCCTGGGTTTTGGCCCTGGCCCCGGCCCCGGCCTCGGACCCGGCCTCGGCCCTGGCCTCGGACCCGGCCCTGGCCCCGGCCTCGGACCCGGACCCGGCCCCGGCCTCGGCCTCGGACCCGGTCTGGGTTTCGGCCCCGGTCTGGGTTTCGGCCCCGGTCTGGGTTTCGGCCCCGGTCTGGGTTTCGGGACTGGCCTGGGGTTCGGGCTTGCCTTCGGTCGGGGGGTTGCCGTTGAGCCATCGGTGCACCGCCCACGGCCACGGGAAGCCTTCGGCGGGGCCGCCCGTCCCGGCGACGGCCGGGATCGCGACGGGCAGGCGCGGCGCGAGCTCGGGCAGCCACCGCGTCTCGTGCTCCAAGGCCCGCACCCCGCCCGCCGTCAGCGGCAGCCGGACGGACAGCGCGGAGCCGAGCCGGTAGACGGCGTTGACGGTCCCGCCGGACGCGACCCGCTCGACGGGCAGCCCGGCCCACTCCGGGAACCGGCCGCGCACGAGCCGCCGGACGAGGCCGGCGTCGGTCTCCACCTCGCCGTCGTGCATCTTCGCCATCGCGCCAGCAGACCCGGCACTGGGCCGGACGGTCAACCGGATTCCGCTCAGGTGAGGGGCAGGACGCGGCGGGCCTCGGCGTGGGCGTGGTCGTGGATCTCGAGGGCGGCGGCGAGCGCCGCGTCCAGCTCCTCCAGGGTGCGTTCGACCAGGTCGAGGGCGTCGCGGGCGCGTTGCAGGCCGGACGACTTGACGAGGGAGCCGCGGGCGAGGCCGTCCAGCAGGGCGCGGTCGGCGTCGCGGTAGCGGGAGAGCGCGGGCATCAGCCGTTCGGCGTCGGCCCGCAGGGCGGTGAAGCCGTCGGCGGCGGCGGCCAGCTCGGCGGTGCGGGACTCGACGGCAGCGCGCTCCTCGTCGAGGCGGCGCCGCGCGGCGGCGAGGTCGGCGTCCGCGGCGGCCGCCTGCTCGATGGCGTCCCGGACCCGCTCGTCCAGCCGGTCGAGCTGCGCGCGGGTGAGGCTGAGCAGGGCGGTGGCGGACGCGTCGAGCGCGTCCTCGGCGTCGCGCGCCGCGTTCAGCTCCGGCAGGCGGGCGTCGAACGCGTCGCGCTGGGCGCGGAGCGCGTCGAGGTCGGCGCGCAGGCCGTCGAGGCGGTGGAGTTCGGCGAGTTCGGCGCGGACGGCGGCGTGCTCGCCGGCGGTCGCCCGCATCGCCTCCACGGCGGGCCGCAGCTCGGCGAGGCGGCGGCGGTCGGCGGCGACGTCCGCGCGCATCCGGGCGAGCTCGGCGGTGGTCTCCTCGAAGTGCGCGACGAGGTCGCGTCCGAGGTCGCCGCCGCGGGCGAGGGCGGGCAGCGTCTCCAGCAGCTCCGGCAGGTCGTGCAGCGCCTCGTCCAGCCCGGACACGAACCGGAACGCGGCGAGGTCGTCGCCCGGCGGGACGGCGCGGGCCTCCGCCAGCGCGGCGGCGAGCGCGGCCTTCAGGGCGGCGAGCGCGTCGGCGGACGCGTCGGCGGGCGCGTCGGTCATCGGGCGGGCCTCTCCAGGGGGACGGGCACCGGGTCGGCGTCCGGTGCGACGGGGAACAGGGCGACGACGGGGCCGCGGGTCGCGGCGCGCAGCCCGAGCCGGTACGCGCCGGGCGCCAGGCCGGGGGCGCGGCATGGCGCGGGCCGGCCGTCGACCTCGACCGGCAGCGTCCCGGTGTCGTCGAGCATCAGCGACGGGGCGCCGAGCGCCGGTTCGCGGCGGTGGCACAGCAGCAGGTCGCGGCCGTTGAGGGCGGCGAACCGGCCGGGCCGTCCGGGGACGGCGATCTCGGCCCCGGACGGCAGGCCGTCCCGGATCCGGTGGATCGGCAGCCGGACGTCGGGCAGCGGCGCCTCGCGGAACACCCCGTCGGCGAACAGCGCGGCGCCCTCCACGGCGGCGTGCGGGCCGAGCGGTGCGGCGCCCGCGAGCGCGGCGGCGACCGGCGGGAACGCGGCGAACCCGCCGGTCAGCACCGGCCGC
>NZ_JBEYYT010000552.1:0-5303 GCF_040645715.1 Spirillospora sp. NPDC046719
CGGGCGCGGCCGCTCAGCCGCCCGCGCCGGGCCGCTCGAACTCGCTGGGCTCGCCGGGTTCGTCGGGCTCGACGCCGAAGGTGTTGAAGGCCGTCGCGAGCATGCCGTAGGTGCCGACCGTGAACACCAGATCGATGAGCTGCCGTTCGTCCAGGTGCTCGCCGAGCGCGGCCCAGGTCCCGTCGGAGACGTTGTGGTCGCGTTCGAGCTCGCCGACCGCGCGCAGGACCGTCGCGTCCGGCTCGCCCGCGGCCTCGCCGCGCCCGGCCGCCTCGATCTCCTCCTCGGACAGCCCCGCCAGTGCCGCGAGCTTCACGTGCTCGGTCCACTCGTAGGCGCAGCCGCGCAGCCGCGCGACCCGCAGGACCGCCAGTTCGCGGAGGCGGGCGGGGAGCGTCGAGCGCATCATCATGTACCCGCTGAAGGGGAGGAACCTCCTCACCAGCCGCGGATGGCGCACGAGCGTGGCCAGGGCGTTGCCCGCGCCGCGCGGATTGAGGCGGTGCTCGGGCAGCAGGACGGCCAGCGCCGCGCGCTCCTGGTCGCTCCACTGGTCGCCCGGCAGTGGCGGCACGCGCATGGGCGCTCCCTCTCATTCGTGAGAATCAGATTCTCGCAGCTCGTCCGTAGGTTCGCATGATCGCGAGCCCGCCGTCAACAATGCCTGCGCGGTGCCCCCCGGGGGCGCCGGCCGCCGGAGCCGCCCATGGTGAGGAGCTGCGCGGACGCCGGCGGTGACCCGGGCGCGACCAGGCTGTGATCGCGAGGTTGAGCGATTATGAATCCTTGATTCTCGTCATAGGAGAAGCTAGTTTCCTTGCAGCAAGAGGACGCCAGAGGGTCGGCGCTCACCCGTCACGCCAGCCGCTCGGGGGACACCACCGAGGAGGAAACCTGTGAAAACGCTGACGCCCGTCGCCGCCCTCGCGGCGGTCGCCCTGCTCGCGGCCGGATGCGGCCGCGGCGGGGGCGGCAAGGAGGAGCCGACCGGGGCGGGCGCGCCGAAGCAGGCCGTCTCGGCCGACTTCGGCGACCTCAAGGACGTGTGCGGACCCGGAAGCCCGACCAAGGCGTCCGCCCAGGGCGTCGCCAAGGACGCGATCGACGTCGGCGTGTTCAGCGACGTCGGGTTCACCAAGAACCCCGAGCTCGCGGACGCCGCGAAGGTCTTCACCTCCTGGTGCAACGAGCTGGGCGGCGTCAAGGGCCGCAAGATCGTGGCGCACGTCCGGGACACCAAGATGATGGAGGTGCGGCAGCGGATGCTCGAGTCCTGCAAGCAGGACTTCGCGCTCGTCGGCGGCGCCGCCGCGCTCGACGCCATGGGCACCAAGGACCGGCTCTCCTGCCTGCTGCCCGACTTCCCGGCCCAGGTGAGCATGGTCCCGAACAACGGTTCGGACCTGCAGTTCGCCCAGACGGGCGGCGCCTCGTACAACCGCTACCAGGGCTACTGGCAGTGGCTGACGAAGGACGCCTACCCCGGCTCCCGGGGCAAGGTCGGCATCATCTCGGGCGACTCTCCCGTCACCAAGGTCCTCGGCGCCGAGGGGCAGGAGTCGCTCAAGGCGATGGGCGCGACCATCGCCTACAGCGACCTCTACCCGGCCCAGGGCGTCTCCGACTGGACGCCCTACGCCCAGTCCATCAAGAGCAAGGGCGTCAAGGGGCTCGTCTTCTACGGGGACTTCACCAGCCTGGCCAAGCTCGAGCAGATCCTGACCGGAATGAACTACAAGCTCGACTGGATCGACGCGAACAACAACGCCTACCTCCCGCAGTTCATCAAGCTGGCGGGCCCGTCCCTGAAGTTCCAGAACAACTTCGCCGACCTCAGTGGCCTGCACCCGCTGGAGACGGCCTCGGACAACCCCGCGACGAAGAAGGTGCAGGACCTCTACAAGAGGTACGCCTCCGGCGCGAACCTCACGAGCGTCGGCCTGCGCGGCTTCTCGGCCTGGCTGCTGTTCGCGAAGGCGGCCGGCACCTGCGGGGACGACCTGACCCGCAAGTGCGTCTACGACGCCGCCCGCAAGGAGACCGCCTGGACTGCCGGCGGGCTGCAGGCTCCGATCGACCTCACCAAGAAGGACGCCCCGCTGGACTGCTTCAACGTCGAGAAGGCCACGCCGGACGGCTGGAAGCCGGCGGACTTCAAGCCCGACAACGGTCCGTACCGCTGCGGCGCGCCCAAGTACAGGTACACCGGCGACTACGGGAGGCCGCTCACCCTCGCCGACGTCGGTAAGAGCATGAACGACCTGAAGTAATGGAGCAGTTCCTCGCCTTCGGGGTCGTCGGCCTGAGCACCGCCGCGATCTACGCCGTCATCGGCAGCGGGCTGGTGCTCACCTATGTCACGACCGGCGTGTTCAACTTCGCGCACGGCGCCGCCGGGATGCTGGCCGCGTTCACCTACTGGCAGCTGACCGAGGGGTGGGGGTGGCCGGTCCCGATCGCCCTGGCCGTCGTGCTGCTCGTGCTCGCCCCCGCCTTCGGGCTGTTCGTCGAGCGGGTCCTGCTGCGGCCCGTACAGCACCTGGGCGAGGCCGAGCGGATGGTCATGATGGTGGCGCTGCTGAGCGGCCTCATCGCGGCGGCCCGGTGGATCTGGGACCCGAACGTCGCCCGGCCGCTGCCGACGTTCTTCGCCGACCGGACGCCGTTCCGCGCCGGCCCGGTCACGATCACCTGGCACCAGGGCCTCACCATGGTGGTCGCGGTGCTGGTGGCCGCGGGCCTGTGGGCGCTGCTGAACCGGACCCGCACCGGCGCGGAGATGCGGGCGACCGTCGACGACCGGGACCTGGCCGGGCTGGCGGGGGCCGACCCGGTCCGCGCGAACCGCGTCGCCTGGGTCCTCGGCACCCAGCTCGCGGCGGTCGGCGGCATCCTCATCGCCCCGTCGGTCGCGCTCGACGCGCAGCAGCTCTCGCTGCTGATCGTCAGCGCCTACACCGCGGCCGTCTTCGGGCGGCTGCGGAGCCTGCCGCTGACCTTCCTCGGCGCGATCGCCGTCGGCTGCATGGAGAGCTACCTGACCGGCTACCTCCCGCAGAACGACTACCTTCCGGGGCTCCGGCTGGCCGCGCCCGCCCTGCTGCTGTTCGCGGCGCTGCTGCTGTTCCCGCACGGGAGGCTGCGCGGCCGGGACCGGAGGCTGGCGCGCGTCCCGCTGCCGTCGGTGCGCGGGGCGCTGGTCTTCGCCGGGTCGGTCGTGGTGTTCGGCGTGGTGCTGGCGACGGTCCTGCAGGGCAAGGACCTCATCACCCTCGGGCCGCTGCTGCCGCTCGGCATGGTCGCGCTGTCGTACGTCCCGCTGGCCGGCTACGCGGGCCAGATCTCGCTGTGCCAGCTGAGCATGGCGGGGATCGGCGCGGTCGTGTGGGCGCACCTCGGCGCGGACGGGCAGCCGTGGGCGCTGGTGGCCGCCGTCCTCGTCGCGGCGGTGGCGGGCGCGCTGATCGCGCTCCCGGCGCTGCGCCTGTCGGGGGTCTACCTCGCGCTCGGCACGGCGGCCTTCACGGTGGTCCTCGACCGGTGGATCTTCACGCTGCCGTCCTTCCACGTGCTCGGAGTGCGCATCGCGCTGTTCGAGCAGGGCTCCCTGGAGGTGCACGGGCCGTCGCTGCTCGGCCTCCGCCTGGACGGCGAGCGCGAGCTGATGGTGTTCTCCGCCGTCTGCCTCGCGCTGGTCTCGCTCGGCGTGGCCGCGCTGCGCCGCGGCCGCTTCGGGCGCAGGCTGATCGCGCTTCGCGACAGCGAGGCCGCCTACGCGACGCTCGGCGGCAACCTGCTGGTCGCCAGGGTCGCGGTGTTCGCCCTCGCGGCCGGGATCGCCGGGCTCGGCGGAGCGCTCTACGGCATGCAGATGCGCACGATCACCGCCGACCAGTTCAGCCTGGTGGCCGGGCTCCCCATCTTCCTGATCGCGGTGATTGGCGGCCTCGGGTGCGTGGGGAACGGGCTGTTCGCCGGGACGGCGTTCGTGGGGCCGAACATCCTGCTCGGCCTGGCGTCCTGGACGCAGAACCTCGTCGCGATCGCGCCCGCCCTGGCCGGCATGGGGCTGGGCCACAGCCCCGACGGCCTCGTGACCCGGTTCCGCCGTGAGTGGGAACCGCTCGCCCGGGACCGGGTCGCCCTGCCCGCCCTGCTGTGCGCCCTCGCGCTCGCGTGGCTGCTGCGGATCGCGGACGCGGTCGGCGGCTGGGCGCTGCTGGCCGGCGTCCTGGCCGTGGCGGTCGCGCTGCGCGCGTACGCGGCGGCGCGGCTGCGCGCCCCGGCCGAACCGGAGATCCCGGTCGAGTGGTGGGGCGTGCGGCGGCCCTGGCGCGCCGAGGACGGGGAGGTGCTGGCCCGTGGCATCGCTCGAGGTTGAGGGGGTGACCGTCGCCTACGGCGGGAACCTGGCGCTCGACGGGGTCGGCATCACCGCCGAGCCGGGCCGCGTCACCGGCCTGATCGGGCCGAACGGCGCGGGCAAGAGCACGCTGTTCGACGTCGTGTCCGGGCTGCGCCGCCCGTCGGCGGGACGCGTCCTGCTGGACGGCCGCGACGTCACCCGCAAGGGGCCGGCGCAGCGCGCCCGGTACGGCCTGGCCCGCACGTTCCAGCGGCTGGAGCTGTTCGGCCGGCTCAGCGTCCGCGACAACCTGCTCGTCGCCGCGGAGCTGGGCCCCGAGCGGCGCCGCGCCGCCCGCTTCGTCACCGAGATCATCGACCGGATCGGGCTGGCGGAGGTCGCGGACGGCCTGGCGGACGCGCTGCCCACCGGCGTCGCGCGGCTGGTCGAGGTGGGCCGCGCGCTGGCCGTGCGGCCGGCGCTGCTGCTCCTCGACGAGCCCGCGGCGGGGCAGGACGCCGGGGAGACCGAGCGGTTCGCCGCGCTGCTGCGGTCGCTGGCCGGGGACGGGACCGCCGTCGTCCTGGTGGAGCACGACATGGGCCTGGTCATGGGCGTGTGCGACGAGGTCCATGTGCTCGACCTCGGCAAGGTGATCGCGGTCGGGCCGCCCGAGGCGATCCGGCGCGACGAGACCGTCCTGGCCGCGTACCTGGGGGAGTCGTGAGCGCCGTGTTCGAACTGCGCGACGTGCGCGCCGCGCATGAGCGGATCACCGTCCTGCACGGGGTGAGCCTGAGCGTCGCGCCGGGCCAGGTGGTCGCGCTGCTCGGCCCGAACGGGGCCGGCAAGACGACCGCGCTGCGGGTGGCCGCCGGGGTCCATCCGGTCGAGTCGGGCCGGCTGCTGCTCGGCGGCCGCGACCTGACCGGGGCCCGCCCGCGCGACCTGGCCCGCG
>NZ_JBEYYT010000553.1:0-5288 GCF_040645715.1 Spirillospora sp. NPDC046719
GTAGCGGGGGCAGGATTTGAACCTGCGACCTCTGGGTTATGAGCCCAGCGAGCTACCGAACTGCTCCACCCCGCGGTGATGTCTTAACTCTATGGCATGGCGGGGGTTCGACCAAATCGGTGGGTCATTTGGTGCAGGCGGGGACGGCGCCCTTGCCGGTGGTGATGGCGTTGATGGCCTGGACGGCGCTGTGGAGGGTGTCGGCGCGGACGAGGCGGAGGCCGGCGGGGCGGGCGCCGACGGCTTCGGAGCAGTTCTTGGCGGGGGTGAGGAAGACGGTGGCGCCGGCGCGGCGGGCGGCGATCATCTTCTGCTGGATGCCGCCGATGGGGCTGACCTGGCCGTCGGGGTCGATCTCGCCGGTGCCGGCGATGAACCTGCCGGCGCTGAGGGAGCCGGGGGTGAGCTTGTCGTAGATGGCGAGGGCGAACATGAGGCCGGCGCTGGGGCCGCCGATGTCGCCGACGCTGATGTCGATCTTGAAGGGGAACTTGTACTGGTCGCCGAGGACGACGCCGACGACGGCGCGCTTGCCGGTGGGGTCGGCGACGGTGGTGAAGGTCTGAGTGCTCTCCTTGCCGCCGCGCTGGACGGTGAGGGTGACCTTGTCGCCGATCTTGCGCTTGGCCATGCTGCCGGTGACCTGGGCGGTGCTGGTGACCTTGGCGCCGTCGAGGGCGGTGACCTGGTCGCCGGGCTGGAGCTTGCCGTCGGCGGGGCGGCCCTTCTGGACGCCTTGGACGATCACCTGGGTCTGCAGGGGGACGCCGAGCTCGTGCAGGGCGGCGGCCTTGGCGCTCTGCTGGGAGTCCTGCATCTGGCGGGTGTTCTCCTGGTCGACCTGCTTCTGGCTCTGGTCCTTGGGGAAGTAGAGCTCCTCGGGGACGATCGCGGTGTCGTGGTCGAGCCAGCCGCGCAGGGCGGTGAACAGGTCGATGCGCCCGCCGGGGCCGCCGCGGTAGGTGACGGTGGTGAAGTTGAGGTGCCCCTGGTCGGGGTAGGTCTGGCGGCCGTCGATGGTGATGACCTGCTGACCCTTCTCGTTCGTGCCGAGGGTGTTGCTCGTCGGGCCGGGCATCAGCGCGATGTAGGGCACCGGCATGAGGGAGCCGACGAGGGCCAGCGCGAGGATGAGGACGCTCGCGACGGTGAGCGTGGCGGCACGACGAGACATGGTCGGAACTCTATGCGGCCCGGGGGGCTCAGCAGGCCCCGACCCACTCGTCTCCGCCGTCGGCGAAGGTCTGGTGCTTCCAGATGGGCACCTGGGCCTTGAGGTCGTCGATGAGCCGGCGGCAGGCGTCGAAGGCTTCGGCGCGGTGGGGGCAGGACGCGGCGACGACGACGGCGAGGTCGCCGATCTGGAGGTCGCCGACGCGGTGGACGGCGGCGAGGGCGCGGACGGGGAGGTCGGCGGCGACCTTCTCCATGACGGCGAGGAGCTCGCGCCGGACGGTGGGGTGGGCGCTGTAGGACAGGGCGCTGACGTCGCGGGCGTGGTCGTGGTCGCGGACGGTCCCGACGAACAGCGCGACGCCGCCGGCGGCGGGGTCGCCGACGGCGGCGAACACCTCGTCGACGGAGAGCGGGGTGTCGCGGATCTCGGCGAGCCGGATGACGTTCCCGGCGGCGGCGCTGTCTTCGCTCACGTTCCGCAGGCTACCTCCCGGAGGGCGGCCCGCTAGGGGCGAGGGGCGGGCTCGTCGGGTTCGAAGGTGGCGGCGAGGGCCTCGGCGAGGGCGGGGACGAGGTCGGGTCCGGCGAGGACCTCGTCGTCGGTGTCGTGGCGGCGCAGCCGGAGGGCGGAGTGCCGGGTGCCGTCGCGGAGCACGCCGACGATCATGCGGACGTCCTCGCGGGCGGGGTGGCCGGCGGCGAACTCGGCGGCCTCGGCCTCGTCCTCGGGGATCTCGTCCTCGGCCTCGGGCGGGAGCACGACCCGTTCGATGACGAGGGCGCAGCCCTCGACGGCGTCGGGCCAGGCGATGGCGGCGAGGGCGTCCTCGACGCCGGCCTTCTCGGGGAGGGCGGGCTGTTCGAGGGCGGCGAGGGTGTCGGCGTCGGGGGGCAGGCCGAGCTGGTCGGCGAGTTCGGGCTCGGCGCGGCGCAGCTCGGTGCTGCGGACGAGGGCGTAGAGGCGGGGAGCGGAGTCCCAGCCCTCCTGTGCCGAGTGACGTTCGAGGTCCAGCACGACTTCTTCCAGAAGACTCACGGGGCCCATCTTTCCCCGTCCGGGGACCGGGAAATACGGGAACCCGGGTGGTAGTCGGTAAGTTGCTTACACAGCACCGGCGCGCGGCCGGTGGGCCGCATCTCGATCGGAGGGGCAATTGGCCTTCCGGACTCCCGGTTCGGGGCGCCGGTTCGGCACCGGGCGCACCCGGCCGATACTGCCGGTCCTGGTGGCGCTGGCGCTGCTGCTGGCGGTTTTCCTGGTGTTCACCGCGGTCTACACGAATCTGCTGTGGTACCGCTCGATCGGCTTCTCGAAGGTGTACACGACGCAGCTGCGCGCGGAGGCGGTGCTGTTCGCCGGTTCGGGCCTGCTGATGTCGCTGGTGGTGGGCGCGAACGTGGCGGTGGCGTACCGGCTGCGCCCGGCGTACCGGCCGCTGTCTGTGGAGCAGCAGGGGCTGGAGCGGTACCGGTCGGTGATCGATCCGCGCCGGCGGCTGATCTCGCTGGGGCTGCTGCTCCTGCTGGGCGTGCTGACGGGGTCGTCGGTGGCGGGCCGGTGGCAGGTGTGGCTGGCGTTCCTGAACCGCACGTCGTTCGGCGTGAAGGACCCGCAGTTCCATAAGGACGTGTCGTTCTACGTCTTCACCTATCCGTTCCTGCGGCTGGTGCTGGGCGTGGTGTTCGCGACGGTGATCCTGTCGTTCCTGGCCGCGGTGATGGTGCATTACCTGTACGGCGGTCTGCGGCTTCAGGGGCCGGGCGACAAGGCGAGCCCGCCCGCGCGCGCGCATCTGTCGGTGCTGGTGGGGCTTTTCGTGCTGCTGAAGGCGCTGGCGTACTGGCTGGACCGGTACGGGCTCGTCCATTCGGAGCGGGGCGTGACGACCGGCGCGTCCTATACCGATGTGAACGCGCTGCTGCCCGCCAAGACGATCCTGGCGGTCATCGCGCTGCTGTGCGCGGTGATGTTCTTCAGCAACCTGCTGCGGCGCGGCATGATGCTGCCGGGCGTGGGGTTCACGCTGCTGGTGCTGTCGGCGATCCTGCTGGGCGGGCTGTACCCGCTGCTGATCCAGCAGTTCCAGGTGAAGCCGGACGAGCTGGCCAAGGAGCGCGGCTACATCCAGCGCAACATCGACTTCACACGGCGGGCGTACGGGGTGGGCGGCGCGCAGGTCGTCCCGTACGGGTCGTCGCCGGTGACGGACCAGAAGCAGCTGCAGGACGAGGCGAACGGGCTGGGCGGCGTCCGCGTCCTGGACCCGAACGTGGTGGGCCCGACGTTCGAGCAGCTGCAGCGGATCCGCCCGTTCTACAAGTTCCCCGACACCCTGGACGTCGACCGCTACACGGTGGACGGCAGGACCACCGACACGGTGGTGGCGCTGCGGGAGCTGTCGGGCGCGCCGTCGGGGCAGCGCAGCTGGGTGAAGGACCGGATGGTCTACACGCACGGCTACGGGTTCGTGTCGGCGTACGGCGACCAGATGGCGCAGGGCGGGAACCCGGACTTCATCACCCGCGACATGCCGGCCTCGTCCGGCCAGCGGATCCAGGTGACGCGGCCGGAGATCTACTTCGGGGAGCGGTCGCCGCGCTACTCCGTGGCCGGCGGGAAGGGCCAGCAGGAGCTGAACTACCCGGACAACAGCCCGGACGACGGGCAGCAGAGCACCACCTACGACGGGAACGGCGGCGTCCCGATCGACTCGTTCTTCCACAAGCTGCTGTACTCGGCGAAGTTCCAGGACAAGAACCTGCTGCTGTCCGGCGCGATCAAGAAGGGCGCGCAGATCCTGTACGACCGGTCGCCGCGGGAGCGGGTGCACAAGGCGGCGCCGTGGCTGACGCTGGACGGCGACCCGTATCCGGCGGTGGTGCAGGGCCGGGTCGTGTGGATCGTGGACGGCTACACCACGTCCGGCGCGTACCCGTACTCGGAGCAGACGAGCCTGGGCGAGGCGACCCGCGACACGATCACCGACACCCGCTCGTCGGTGGCGCGGCAGGCGAACGACCACATCAACTACATGCGGAACTCGGTGAAGGCCACGGTGGACGCCTACAGCGGCGCTGTCCACCTGTACCAGTGGGACACCGAGGACCCGATCCTCAAGACGTGGATGAAGGTCTTCCCGGACACCGTCCAGAAGAAGTCGAGCATCCCGGACGACCTGCTGAAGCACTTCCGCTACCCGCAGGACCTGTTCAAGGTGCAGCGGCAGATCCTCACCAAGTACCACGTGACGGACCCGTCGGCGTTCTACAACGGCGAGGGCTTCTGGGAGGTGCCGCAGGACCCGACGACGCGGGGCAAGCTGCAGCCGCCGTACTACCAGAGCCTGAAGATGCCGGCGCCGTTCGACGCCTCCCCCGCGTTCTCCCTGACGACGGTGTTCAACCCGCGCGACAACCCGCAGCTCGCGTCGTTCATGGCGGTCGACTCCGATCCGTCGAGCCCGTACTACGGCCAGATCCGGATCCTGCAGATGCCGCGGGACGCGCAGCCGCCGGGGCCGGGGCAGGTGCAGAACTCGTTCGAGACGGATTCGCAGGTGAAGGGCGACCTGTTCGCGCTGCGGCAGGGCGGGACGAAGACCGTCGCGGGCAACCTGCTGACGATCCCGTTCGGCGGGAGCCTGCTGTACGTCGAGCCGATGTACACCAAGGCGTCCGGCGGGAAGGAGCAGCAGCCGTACCCGCTGCTCGGCAAGGTGCTGGTGCGGTACGGCACCCGGATCGCGGCGGCGGGCACGTTCGGGGACGCGTTGAAGCAGGTCCTCGGCGGGACCGGCGCCCCTGCGGTGACGCCGCCCGGGGACGGCCGGCTGACGCGGGACGAGCAGCAGGCGATCGGCGACCTGCAGAAGGCCGTGAGCGACTACGAGAAGGCCCAGCAGAAGGGCGACTACCCCGGCATGGGCGACGCCTGGAAGCGGATCAAGCGGGCGCAGGAGGCGCTGTCGGCGGCGCAGCAGGCGGGCGCGGGCCGGCCGAAGCCGACCCCGGACGCGACGACCCCCTCGCCGTCCGCGACCCCGTCGCCGACCGGCTCGGCCGAGGCCTCGCCCGGCTGACCCGGCCGCCCGGCCCGGTGAACGCGGGCCGGG
>NZ_JBEYYT010000554.1:0-5282 GCF_040645715.1 Spirillospora sp. NPDC046719
CAGCCCGGCGGCGGCGAGGCCGGCGCCGCCGACGACCACGACGCCCGCCGCGCCGAGCGCGGCCGTGCGCCTGCGGCTCACTTCCCGCTCCCGCTGGAGAAGCGCGGGCCCTTGCCGCCGCCCGGCTGGTACTTCTTGCACGCCTCGTCGGCGTTCTTGAACGTCTGGCTCTGCGGGTCGATCCCGGTGCCCTCGCCGACCTGCAGCTGCATGCCGCCGTCGGGCTTCGGGTCGGGGAAGGCGGTGACGCCGTTGTCGCGCATGCACTTGGAGTAGGCGCGCATCTTGGCCAGGTCCGCCGCGGACGGCCTGCGCGGCTTCCCGCCGTTCGGCATGAGGTGGGCGCACTTCTTCTGCGCCGCCTCGACCTTGGGGTCGGTGCGCACAGGCCCGCCCCCGGCCGAGGGCTTCGCGCTCGCCCTGATCTCGACGCGGCCGTCCTTCGGGTCCTGCATGTCGACGCCGTTGTCGCGCATGCACTGGGCGAACTTGCGCATCTTGGCCTCGTCGCTCGCCTTCTTGGAAGCGCCGGTCCCGCCGTCGTTCCCGCCGCCGCATCCCTGGAGCCCCAGGGCGAGGGCGGGCAGCAGGGCCAGCATCGCGAGCGTTTTCCGTCTCATCGGTCGGTCTCCTCCGGGCCGCCGGGCGGACGCCGGCGGCGACCGCAAGTCCAGCGGCCGGCGGGTAACCCCGCCGTAACCGGAACTCGTTATGCCGGCGTTACGCCCGATGCCGGAGGCTGTGGCCGAAAGGTGACGGGCGAGGCGGAGGACGGCACGGTGCGCGTATTGGTCGCCGAGGACGAGCGGATGCTCGCCGACTCGATCGCCGAGGGCCTGCGGGCGGAGGCGCTGGCGGTGGACGTGGTGTACGACGGGGACGCGGCGCTGGAGCGGCTCGGCGTCAACGACTACGACGTGCTCGTCCTGGACCGCGACCTGCCGGTGGTGCACGGCGACGACGTGTGCCGCGCGGTGGTGGAGTCGGGGGCGCTGGTGCGGGTGCTGATGCTCACCGCCGCGGCGGCCGTCCCCGCGCGCGTCGACGGGCTGCGGATCGGCGCGGACGACTACCTGACGAAGCCGTTCGCGTTCGAGGAGCTGGTCGCGCGGATCCTGGCGCTCGGCCGGCGGGCCCGCCCGGCGGCGCCGCCCGCGCTGGAGCGGGCGGGCATCCGGCTGGACCCGTCCCGCCAGGAGGTCGTGCGGGACGGCCGGTACGTGCGGCTGGCGCGCAAGGAGTTCGGGCTGCTCGCCGAGCTGCTGCGCGCGGACGGGACGATCGTGTCGGCGGAGCGGCTGCTGGAGAAGGTGTGGGACGAGCACACCGACCCGTTCACCAACACCGTGCGGGTGACGCTGATGAAGCTGCGCCGCAAGCTCGGTGAGCCGCAGGTCATCGAGACCGTGCCGGGAGCGGGGTACCGGATCCCGTGACACGCCTCGCCGAACGCGTCCGCCCGACCATCCGGATGCGCCTCACCCTGCTCTACACCGGCCTGTTCCTCGGCGCCGGCATCGTCCTTCTCGGGCTGACGTACCTGCTGGTGCAGAACAACCTCGCGCAGCGCAGCGGCCCGGCGGAGATCAGGGGCTCGGGGCCGACCGGGGCCACCGACCGGGTGTTCACGGAGGGGCCCGCCGGGGGCGCGGCCCCCGAGGCGGGCAAGGCGCTGACGCCGGTCCAGCTGCAGGGCGTCCTGGTGAGGGCGAAACGCGACTACAAGGACGACACGCTGAACGCGCTGCTGACGCAGGGCGGGATCGCGCTCGGCCTGGTCGGCGCGGCCGGGCTCGGGTTCGGCTGGCTGCTGGCGGACCGGGCGCTGCGCCCCGTCCACAAGATCACCGAGACGGCGGGGCGGGTGGCGCGCAGCCACGACCTCACCGAGCGGATCGGCTACGAGGGCCCGCGCGACGACGTCAAGGAGCTCGCGGACGCCTTCGACACCATGCTCGGCCGCCTCGCCCGCGCGTTCGACGGGCAGCGCCGGTTCGTCGCGAACGCCTCGCACGAGCTGCGCACCCCGCTCGCCATCAACCGGACGCTGGTGGACGTGGCGGTCCGCCGCCCGGACGCGACCGACGACGTCAAGCGGCTCGGCGAGTCGCTGCTGGTCGTCAACACCCGGCACGAGCGGCTGATCGACGGGCTGCTCACGCTCGCCGGGACGGAGAACGCCGAGGCCGGCACGGACCCGCTGGACCTGGCGGACGTCGCCGGGCACGTCCTGGACCAGGCCGCGCCGGAGGCCCGCGGGCACGGGGTCACCGCGGACCGGCGGCTCGGCCCGGCGCCGACCACCGGCGACCCGGTCCTGGTCGAGCGGCTCGTGCAGAACCTCGTGGAGAACGCGATCCGGCACAACCGGGAGGGCGGCGAGCTGTGGGTGTCGACGCGCGGCCGGGACGGCTGGGCCGAGGTGCGGGTCGCCAACACCGGGCCCGCCGTGCCGGGCTACGAGATCGAGACGATCTTCGAGCCGTTCCGCCGGCTGGGCAACGACCGGGTGCGCTCGGACCGCGGGTCGGGGCTCGGCCTGTCGATCGTCCGCGCGATCGCGGGCGCGCACGGCGGGACCGTGACGGCCGAGCCGCGTCCCGGCGGGGGCCTCGTCGTCACCGCCCGGCTGCCGTCCCGCATGCCCGCCCCGTTCGCCGCGCACGGCGTGCGCGGGCACGGAGCACCCGGGCACGGAGCACCCGGGAACGGCACCCCCGCGCAGGGCGGGCGGCCGGTCCAGGGCGGCCGTCCCCTCCTCGGGGACGAGGCGGGGTCTCACTCGCGCGAGTGAGGTGCGCGGCGCCCCGGTCCCCGACACTGGCGGCATGCGCGACGCGAGGACCGCCGACCGGGCGGTGGCCGCCGCCGTCACCGCCGCGACCGTGACACCGGCGCTGTGGGCGGCGCGGCCGTGGTGGGTGGTGGCGCTGGCGCTGCTCGCGTCCGTCCCGGTGCTGTGGCGGCGGCGCGCCCCGCTGCGCGTCGGCCTCGTCGTGGGCCTCGCGATGACCGCGCTGGTCGTGTGGCAGAAGCCGCTGCTGCTGCCGTGGGGGCCGCTGGTGGCCGTCTACACGATCGCCGCGCTGAGCCGGCCGGTGCTGCGGCTGCTGTGGGTCCCGCTGCTGGCCGCCACCGTGTACGTCTCGATCGTGCTGCCCGGCGAGGACTCCGACGTCTACCCGCTGCTCGGCACCGCCTTCACCGCCGCGTTCGCGCTCGGGACGGCCGAGCAGGCCCGCCGCGCGCAGGCCGCCGAGCACGCCGAGCGGACGCGCCGGCTGGAGCAGGAGCGGGCGGCGGCCGCCGCCGGCGAGCGGGCCCGCATCGCCCGCGACATGCACGACGTCCTCACCCATTCCGTCGGGCTGATGGTGGTGCAGGCCGAGGCGGCGCCGCTCGCCGGCCCGGACCGGGCGGACGAGGCGTTCGCGCGGATCGCCGACACCGGACGCGGCGCGCTGGCGCAGCTGCGCGCGATCCTGGACGCGCTGCGCGAGGACGCGGCGGCGCCCGGCGGCGCGCAGCCCGGCCTCGCGACGCTGCCGGACCTCGTCCGCGACTGCGGGCTGCCGGCCGCGCTGACCGTGGACGGCGAGCCGCGCCCGGTCGCGGCGGACGCCGGGGTCGCCGCGTACCGGATCGTGCAGGAGGCGCTCACCAACGTCCGCAAGCACGCCGGACCGGTGGGCGCGGTGACCGTCGCGGTGCGCTGGCGGGACGCGCTGGAGATCGAGGTCGCCGACGACGGGCGGGGCGGCGAGCCCGCCGCGTCCGGGCACGGGCTGGCCGGGATGCGCGAGCGCGCGGCCGCCTGCGGCGGAGACGTGCGCGCCGGGCCCGGCCCGCGCGGGTTCACGGTCCTGGCCCGGCTTCCGGTTGAATGAGCCCGTGACGGACGAGCCGGCCCTCCGCGTCCTCGTCGCCGACGACCAGGACCTCTTCCGCGCCGCGTTCACGATGATCCTGGACGCGCAGCCGGACATGACCGTCGTCGGGGAGGCGGCGGACGGGGCCGCCGCCGTGCGCGCCGCCGCGGAGCTGCGGCCCGACGTCGTCGTGATGGACGTGCGGATGCCCGTGATGAACGGGATCGAGGCGACGGAGCGGATCTGCGCCTCGCTGCCCGCCCGGGTGCTCGTGCTGACGATGTTCGACTCCGACGAGCACGTCTACGACGCGCTGCGGGCGGGCGCCGGCGGGTTCCTGCTGAAGGACATCCGGCGCGACGAGCTGGCGGACGCCGTCCGGGTCGTCGCCGCCGGCGACGCGCTGCTCGCGCCCGCGGTGACGCGGCGGCTCGTCGAGGACCTGGTGCGGCGGCCCGGCCACGGGGTCGTCCCGCGGCTCGCGGCACGGCTCGCCGGGCTGACCGAGCGGGAGGCCGCGACGCTGCGGCAGGTGGCGCGGGGCCGGTCCAACGCGGAGATCGCCGAGGCGATGGTCGTCTCCGAGCACACCGTGAAGACGCACGTCAGCCACGTGCTGGGCAAGCTCGGGCTGCGGGACCGGGTGCAGGCGGTCGTGTTCGCCTACGAGTCCGGGCTGGTCGTCCCGGGCGACCCCGCGGACTGACGGGCGGAGCGGCCCCGCGGGCCGACGGGCGGAGCGGCTCCGGAGGAGTGAGGCGGGGTTTCACTCGTCCCGGCGACGCGGCGGACGGCCCGCCCGGCCGACGCTCGTTCCATGACCGCCATCGTCTCGACGCTGCTGTCGTCCGTCCTGCTGCTGCTCGGCACCGGGCTGCACCCGGTCGCCTGGCTCACCTGGTTCGGCCCGCTGCCCGTCCTGTGGCTCGCGCCCCGGGCCGGCGGGCGGGCCGCGTTCGCCGCCGCGTCCCTCGCCTGGCTCGCCGGGCAGAGCCGGATGTGGCCCTACTACCTCGGCACCCTGGAGATGCCGCCGCCCGCGGCGGCCGGGATCATCGTCGGCACCGCGCTGGTGTTCGGCCTGCTCGCGCTCGCCTTCCGGCGCCTGCTGCTGCGCGGGCTCCCGCTCATCGCGGCGCTGACCGTCCCGGCGGGCTGGGCGGCGCTGGAGTACGCGCTGTCGGTGGCCGCCCCGCACGGCGCGTGGCTCAGCCTGGCCTACACGCAGGCGGACGTCCCGCCGGTCGTGCAGACCGCGTCGCTGACCGGGCCGTGGGGGATCACGTTCCTCGTCATGGGCGTGCCCGCCGCCGTCGCGGCGGCCGCCGCGCCCGGGGGCGCGCCGCGATCGCGGGTGCAGCTCCCCGGCGCGCGGCTCCTCGGCCGCACGCTGGCCGACGGCGGCTGGCGGCG
>NZ_JBEYYT010000555.1:0-5264 GCF_040645715.1 Spirillospora sp. NPDC046719
GCGCTGCGCGCGCGCCCGGCGGCGCCGGTCTCGTACCAGCGCGTCCGGGAGGCGCTGCGCCCCGTTCCCCCGCCGCCCGAGCCCCCCGGGGAGCCCGCGCGGACCCGCCGTCCCGACGTCCTCGTGGCCGAGACCGAGCCGATCGAGGTGACGCCGCCCGCAGCGCCGGACGGCCCGGTGAACCGGCCCGGCCTCGTCGCGGCCGTCGTCCTCGGCCCCGTCCTGGAGGCGAACCTCCGCTACGAGTGGACGCAGGTCACCGCGTCCGGCGGCTGGCGGGAGGCGTTCGAGGAGCGGCCGCCCGGGCTGCTGCTCGTGGAGTCGGTCGGGACCTCCCTGCCCGTCGCGGAGATGGCGGAGTGGTGCAGGGAACGCGATATCCCCACCGCCTACTGGGACACCGGCGCCGGCCTCGGCGACGCCGCCGGGCACTTCGACCACGTCTTCACCGTGGACGCGGCGGCGGTGCCGGAGCACCGGCGCAGCCTCGGCCACGACCGCGTCCACCACCTGCCGTTCGCCGCGCAGCCCCGCCTGCACAACCCGACGCGCGTCCAGGACCACGGCCGCTACCCGCTGCTGTACGAGGGGGAGTACGACCAGGCCGCGGAACCGCTCATCGCGCCCGCGCCCCGGCTCGGCGCCCACTTCTTCGCCACCGGCTTCCCCCGCCTGTACCGGCAGCGGGTGGCGCCCCCGCGCCCGTACGCGGAGGCCGTCGCGATCCGCAAGCGGTTCCGCGTGCTCATCGCGCCCGCGCCCCGCCTGGCGTACGAGGCGGCGGCGGCCGGCGTCCCCGTCATCCATCACCGGGCGGACGCGAGCCCGCTGTTCGGCCCGGCGGCGGAGGACACCAAGGCGGCCCAGCGCAGCCTGCGCGCGCTCCTGCGGGCCCCGGAACTGCGCGACCGGCAGGCGCATCTGGCGCTGCGGCGGGTGCACGCCCGGCACACCTACCGGCACCGGGTCGACTCCCTGCTGGAGCGCCTCGGAACCGGCCCCGCGCCGGCGGCGCCGCCGACGGTGTCGCTCGTCCTGTCCACCTGCCGGGCCGAGCAGATCGCCTCCTCGATCGAGCAGATCGCGGCGCAGACCTGGCGGCCCCTGCAGCTCGTGATGATCCTGCACCGCCTCGACCTCGATCCCCGGGACGTGGAGAAGCGGGCGATCGCCGCCGGGATCGACGATGTCGTCGTCCGAAGCGCCGATGAGTCCCTGTCCCTGGGGGAGTGCCTCAATCTCGGCATAGAGGCCGCCGACGGCGCGTACATCGGCAAGATCGACGACGACGAGCTGTACGGGCCGCACTACGTGTCCGACCTGCTCCCCGCCTTCTCCTACACGGACGCCGGCGTCGTCGGGAAGCTCGCCCACTACGCGCTGCTGGAGTCCATGAACGCGACCGTGCTGCGCTACCCCGAGCACGAGCACCGCTATGTGGACGTGGTGCGCGGCGGGGCGCTGCTCGGCGACGGCGACCTGATGCGCACGTACCGGTTCGCCGACCGCGGGTGCGGCGAGGACACCGACCTCTTCCGGCGGCTGCGCGCGGACGGGGTCCGGGTGTACGCGGCCGACAGGTTCTCGTTCGTCACCGTCCGGCACGCGGACGCCACCCGCCACACCTGGCGGCCCACCGACCTGGAGCTCCTCGACTCCGGCCGCCTGGTGTTCTACGGCCTGCCCAAGGAGCACATCCTCTTCTGACCCGCCGCTACCAGGGCACCGGCCCGTCCTCGGCGATGAACGCGCCGTTCGGTGCGGTGCCGGTCGCCGCCCCGGCGATCACGGCCGCGCCCTGCGCCGGCGTCCGGGGACCGGTGCGCCCGTTCAGGTCGGTGGCGCAGTACCCGGGAGCGGCCGCGACCACGGTGACCGGGGTGTCGGCCAGTTCCTTGGCGTAGGCGACCGTGACGGCGTTCAGCGCCGTCTTGGACGCGTTGTAGGGAAGCAGGTTGACGCGGTTCACGGGGGCCGACGGGTCGCTGTGCAGCGTCAGCGAGCCGAGTTCGCTGGAGACGTTGACGATGCGGCCGGCAGGGGAGCGGCGCAGCAGCGGGAGCATCGCGTTGGTGACGGCGACGACGCCGAACACGTTCGTCTCGAACGCCGCCCGGACCTGGGCGACCGTCGTGCGGCTCGGCGGGGTGGAACGGCGCGGGTCGGAGGCGTCCGTCGAGGTGATCCCGGCGTTGTTGACGAGGATGTCCAGCCGCCCGTACTCGGCGCCGATCCGGTCGGCCGCGGCCGTGACGGTGCCCTCATCGGTGACGTCGATGCGGATGAACCGGGCGTCGACGCCCTCGCCCGCCAGTTCCGCGGCGGCCTTCTCGCCGAGCTCCTCGGACCGTGCGCCGATCAGCACCGTCCTGCCGCCGGAGCCGAGGATGCGCGCGGTCTCGAAGCCGATTCCCTTGTTCGCGCCGGTGACGAGCGCGATCTGTGCAGTGGTCATGGCTTCAGCCTGTGGCCGCCGCGCGCGCGTGAGGAGAGACCGCCCGAAGCTGGGATCGGCGGTACCACCCTCCGCGTGGCGGTCGCTCGGCGGCATCGGCCATGCTGGAACGCATGGACAGGCAGGAGTTGGCCGCGTTCCTACGCTCGCGCCGGGCCCGCGTGCGACCGGAGGACGTCGGGCTGAAGGCGGGGACGCGGCGGCGGACGCCGGGCCTGCGCCGGGAGGAGGTCGCCCAACTGGCCGGGATGTCGGTGGACTACTACATCCGGTTGGAACAGGGGCGCGGCCCGAGGCCGTCCAGGCAGATCCTCGCCGCGCTGGCGCGCGCGCTGAGGCTCACCGATGACGAACGCGGCCACCTCTACCATCTGGCGGGCGAGGCGCCGGAACCCCCGGCGGCGCCGTCCCGGGAGGTCCCGCCAGGCATCCTGCACCTGCTGGAACGGCTGGACGACACGCCCGCCTACGTCCTGAACGCCCGCCACGACATCCTCGCCTGGAACCCCCTGGCGGCGGCGCTGATGACGGACTTCGCCGCGCTGCCGCCCGAGGAGCGCAACGTGATCCGGTGGCTGTTCACCGGTCCGGCCGCCGCCCGGTACGACACCGACGCGTACGTGGCGGAGCTGGCGGGCGACTCGGTCGCGGACCTGCGCGCCGCCGCCGGCCGCTACCCGGGCGACCCTGGCATCGCCGAGCTGGTCGCTGAGGTGTCCGCGCGCAGCCCCCTGTTCGCCCGCCTGTGGGCCTCGGGGGAGGTGGGCATCAGGCGCAGCAGCCGCAAGCGCATGGTCCACCCGGTCGTCGGGCCGCTGGAGCTGCACTGCGACGTGCTGTACGTGCCGGAACGCGACCAGCGCGTGGTCCTCTACACCACCACGCCCGGCACGCCGTCGCACGAAGCCCTCAAGACCCTGCGCGAGGCCGGGCGGGACGCGCTCGCCGCACGCTGAACCGCGAGCGCGCCGCCCCGCGGTCGGCCCGGCGGTCGGCCCGGCGGTCGGCCCGGCGACCGGCCCCGTGACCGACCCCGCGGGCGGGTCACCAGGGGACGGGCTGCCCCGGCTCCTCGGCGCCGCCCTGGAAGGCGCCGCTCGGGCCGTCCTCGTCCAGCGTCGCCAGCAGCACGACCTCCGCCGCGCCCTGCACCGGTGTGCGGAACCCGCTGTTGCCGTTCAGGTCGGTGGCGCAGTAGCCGGGGTTGGCGAGGTTCACCTTGATCGCGGTGTCCGCCAGTTCCTTGGCGTAGGCGATCGTCACGGCGTTCAGCGCCGTCTTCGACGAGTTGTAGGCCAGCAGGTTGAACGGGAAGAAGGGGCTGGACGGGTCGGTCAGCAGCGTCAGCGAGCCGAGTTCGCTGGAGACGTTGACGATGCGCCCGGCGGCGGAGCGGCGCAGCAGCGGGAGCATCGCGTTGGTGACGGCGACGACGCCGAACACGTTGGTCTCGTAGGTCTCGCGCAGGCCGGCGAGCGAGGTCTCGCTCGGCGGGCCGTACGCGGAGGCCGGCGATATGCCGGCGTTGTTGACCAGGACGTCGAGCCGCCCGTGCTCCTCGCCGATCCGTTCGGCGGCGGCCTCGGCGCTCGCGGCGTCCGTCACGTCGATCCGGACGAACCGGGCGTCGATCCCCTCGCCGGCCAGGAGCGACGCGGCCTTCTCGCCGCGTTCGGGATCGCGGGCGCCGACCAGGACGGTCATGCCCTCCCCGCCGAGGAGGCGGGCGGTCTCGAAGCCGATCCCCTTGTTGGCTCCGGTGATGAGCGCGATCTGCGTGGTGTTCATGGCGTCACCGTGCCGCCGGGGAGTGGCCGGCGGGAGAGACCGCTCGAAGCTGGGATCGGCGATACCACCTTGGAGGCGGCCGACCGTCCGTTTCGTCCGCCATGCTGGAAGGCATGAACAGGCAGGAGACGGCCGCGTTCCTACGTTCGCGCCGCGCGCGCGTGCAACCCGCGGACGTCGGGCTGCAGGCAGGGGTGCGCCGCCGGACGCCCGGCCTGCGCCGGGAGGAGGTCGCCCGTCTAGCCGGGATGTCGGTGGACTACTACATCCGGTTGGAACAGGGGCGCGGCCCGAGGCCGTCCAGGCAGATCCTCGCCGCGCTGGCGCGCGCGCTGAGGCTCTCCGATGACGAGCGGAGCCACCTGTACAACCTCGCCGGTGAACGGCTCGGCCCGCCGCCGGGACCTCCTCAGGAAGTGCCGGCGGGCATCCTGCATCTGCTCGAACGGCTCGACGACATCCCCGCCTACGTCCTGGACGCCAAATACGACGTCCTCGCCTGGAACGACATGGCGGCGGCGCTCATCGTCGACTTCTCGAAGGTCCCGCCAGGCGAACGCAACCTCGTGCGGGCCTTCTTCCTCCACCCGGACGCCTGCCTCATCGAGGACGACGACGAATACGGGAAATTCGCCCAGCAGAGCGTCGCCGATCTGAGGACGGCGGCCGGGCGCTACCCGCGCGACCCCGGAATCGCGTCGCTCGTCGACGAGCTGAAAGGCGGGAGCGAGCTATTCCGGCGGCTATGGGACCGGCACCAGATCGAGGTACGGCGCGGCTCCAGGAAACGCATGCGGCACCCGGTCGTCGGCGAGCTCGAGGTGTTCTGCGACGTCCTCGTCGTGCCGGACCGGGACCAGAAGGTCGTCCTCTACAGCGCCACACCTGGCACCCCGGCGCACGAGGCGTTGAAACTGCTCCGCGTCATCGGCACCCAGGACCTCACCTCCGGCTGACGCCCCCGCCGACGTGCGGCGGAGGGGGGGGAGGTGGGGGGGCAAAAAGAACCCGACGCGCCCGC
>NZ_JBEYYT010000556.1:0-5262 GCF_040645715.1 Spirillospora sp. NPDC046719
CTCAGCGCCGCGGGCCCGCGGCCGGGGCCGTCCCGTCGCCGAGCGCGGGCGGAGCGCCGAGCGCGGGCGGGGCGCCGGCGCGCTCGCGGGCCAGCACGCACTCCTCCGCGAACGCCAGGACCCTGAGGTGGTACGCCCGGGCGGACAGGCCCAGGCTCAGGTTGTGCCCGCCCGCCTGCTCCCCGGTCTCGACGCGCGGCGATGCGGTGAACATCGCGGCGACGTCGGCCAGTCCCGCGCGGCCGGCCCGCCACACCCCTTCGTGCTCGGCGAGCGTGTAGCGCACCGGGATCCGCACCCGCGCTGCCACGGAGGCGAAGTCGTGCGGCCAGGTCCGGGCGACGGCGCCCTCGTGCGCCGGCCCGGGAGCGAGGATCCCCGCCTCCCCCGCGATGCCCTCCGGGTACAGGTGGTCTCCGCCCCACACGAGGTCGCGCACCGTGCCCCCCGGCGCCGCCGCCGGGGGACCGCCGCGGAACCGGTTCCCCAGCAGCTCCGCCGCCACCGGCTGGTAGTGCCGTCCGGTTCCGGAGATCTCCAGGCCCAGCAGGTCGCCGCCGCGCTCGCCGGCCGCCATCCGCACCGCGAGCTCGCAGCCCAGCGAGTGGGCCATCAGGAACACGCCCGCGCCGCGCGGCCGCGACTCCAGCAGCCCGTCGATCGCGCCGTAGGCCAGGCCGACCCGCGCTTCGGCGGTCGCCGTCCGGTCCGGACGCGCCGCCGAAGCGCCGTAGCCGGGACGGTCCAGGGCGATGACCGTGAAGCCGAGCGCCGCACCGGTCCGCAGCAGCGAGAGCCGCGGCCGGTTCGGCGCGTCGAAGTACACCGCGGTCGTCGCGCCGCCGTGCAGGGCGACCACGACGGCCCTGGGCCGTGGAGCCTCCGCCACCAGCGCCGACATCGGGACGCCGTCGACGTCCGCCACGCGCCGGGACGGCACGGGCTCGGCCGGGCTCACGTGTCGGATCGCAGCAGGATGACCCCGCTGGGGGTGAGGCCCCCGCTGCTCACCACGGCCACCCGGGCGTCCGCCACCTGCCTCTCTCCGCCCTCGCCGCGCAACTGCACGATCGCCTCGTGCATCAGGCCCATCCCGTGGGTGCGCCCGTGGGAGAGCTGCCCGCCGTGGGTGTTGAGCGGCAGGACGCCGTCGCGGGCGATGTTCTTGCCGCCCTCCAGGAAGTCCTTCGCCTCGCCGATGCCGCAGAAGCCGAGCGCCTCGATCCAGGACAGGCAGTTGATGGTGAAGCCGTCGTACAGCAGCGCCACGTCCACGTCGGCGGGCCGCAGCGACGTGCGGGTCCACAGGTGCGCGGCCTGCCCGAGGACCTGCGGCTCGTGGGTCAGCGTGCTCTGGTCCCACTCCAGGCGCTCGACGATCTGCGTGCCGACCGCCTCCACGAGGACGGGCGGCTTCGCCAGGTCGCGGGCCGCGTCGGCGGCCGACACGATGACGGCGATCGCGCCGTCGCAGGGCACGTCGCAGTCGTACAGCCCGAACGGCGTGGTGATCGGCCGCGCCCCGAGGTAGTCCTCCATCGTCATCGGGTCGCGGTAGACGGCGGACGGGTTGAGCGCGGCGTTCGCGCGCTGGTTGAGCGCGATCCAGCCGAGCGTCTCGCGCGTCGTCCCGTACCGGTGGAAGTGGCGCTGGGCGTTCTGCGCCAGCGTGTGCGCCGCCGAGATCGCGCCGAAGGGGCGGATCCAGGCGCCGCCGCCGCTCACCCGCCCGCCGCCTCCCGGGCTGATCCTGCCCTGCCGCATCAGCTCGGTGTGCGTGGCCTCCCAGAGGGTGCGGAAGCACAGCACGTGGCGGGCCAGCCCGCCCGCGACGGCCAGCATCGCCGCGATCAGCGAGCCGCCCGGGCCGAACGTCTCGGCGCCGCCGTTGTACCAGGTCGGACGGATGCCGAGCGCCGACTCCAGCGCGGTGACGCCGCCTTCGGCGAAGCCGCCGAAGGCGCCGGCGCCGGGGTAGGTCGCGAGCCCGTCGATGTCGTCGAGGGACAGCCCGGCGTCCGCGATCGCCTCCTGGCACGCCGCCACCGTGAGCGCCAGCGGCGGGACCATCAGGCGGCGCCCGATCCGCGAGGTCCCGATGCCGCTGAGCGCGACCTTGTCCTCGAACTTCCCGGCGGCCGGCATCGGGCGGACGTACCGGTGCACGTCCTCCGGCTCGGGGTCGTCGCGGGGGAGCGGCGCCGGCTCCCCCTGCCCGGCGGCCGGGCGGAAGAGCGGCAGCCACACGTCCTCGACGTGCTCGAAGACCACCTCCATGCGCATGCCGAGGCGCAGGTCGCCGGGGTCGCAGCCGACGGCGTTGGTGGTGAGCCGGACGCGGGGGTCCTCCTCGATCGCGACCTGCGCCACGACGTACGGCGCGGGCAGCCCGGGCACGCGGAACCGGTGGCTGACGGTGAACCCGATGAGCGTGGCGTACCCGGAGACGGTCCGCACGCCCATGGCGGTGCCCTTGCAGTGCCGGCAGACCGGCTGCGGCGGGTGGATCAGGGTGGTGCAGGACGCGCACTCCTGGAAGCGCAGCCGTCCGTCCTCTCCGGACGTCCAGAAGAACGCGTCCGCGTCGGTGATCGACGGCAGCGGACGCCCCGGGGCCTCGGTCACATCGCCTCCCGGCCGCTCAGGAAACCGAGATCGCGCGTTCGGGGCAGGACCGGACGGCCTCCTGGACCGCCGCCTCCTGCCCGGGCGGGACGTCCTCGCCGACGGGCGAGGAGTGGCCGTCGACGTCGTCGAGCTCGAAGACCTCCGGCGCCCGCATCGCGCACAGCGTGTGGCCCTGGCAGCGCTCGGGATCGACCTTCACTTTCACGATGTCCCCTCCTGGGAGTCTCAGGCCTTGTAGTCGTGCCACTTGAGGTAGCCGCCCGCGTCCACGCGCATCTGCATGCCGGTGACGTAGCGCGACTCGTCCGACGCGAGGAACAGCACCATGTCGCTGATGTCCCGCGGCTCGACGTACGGGACCGGCATCGCCTGCTGCACGCCGAAGGCGGGCTCGGCGTCCGCGCGGGTCGGATGCTCCAGGTCCGGCCGGAACGACCGGTACATCGGCTCGCTCTGCAGCATGTCGGTGTTGCAGTTGGTCGGGTGGACGACGTTGGCGCGGATCCGCAGCGGGGCGACGTTCCTGGCCAGCTCGTGGATGTACTGCGAGAGCGCCTGCTTGGCGTACATGTAGGCGTGGCCGCCGGGGTCCTTGCCCGGCTCGTCGATCGTCCCGATGACCATGAGCGCCGCGGTGGACCCGGTCGCGATGATCGAGCCGCCCTCGGGCAGGTGCGGCAGCGCGGCCTGGACCGCGTTGATCGTGCCGATCAGGTTGGTGTCGACGACGTCGCTCCAGGCCCGCAGCGGCGGCCGCCCCTTCATCCCGGCGATGCCGGCCTGCGCCACCACGATGTCGAGCCGGCCGAGCTCGGCGACGCCGCGCTCGACGGCGTCCCGCAGCTGGGCGGCCTCGCGCACGTCCGCCTGCACCGGCACGACGCGGCGGCCGAGCTCCTCGACGAGCCGGACGGTCTCCTTGAGGTCGTCGGGCCGGGCCAGGGGGTAGCCGATCGTCTCGTAGTCCTGGCACAGGTCGACCGCGATGATGTCGGCGCCCTCCTCGGCCAGCCGTACCGCGTGGCTGCGGCCCTGCCCCCGGGCCGCGCCCGTGATGAACGCGACCTTCCCGTCAACACGTCCCATGGGTGGTGTCCTTCCGCTCTGGATGCGCCGCCCGGCCCCGCGCTCTCCCGACGCACGATGAGAATCATCATTCCGGATGTGAGAACAGTACTCTCAACAGTGAGCTCCTGGAAGTCCCCGGCCTGGCGGAGCAGTGCGGAAGGTTGAGTCTCTACGAGCGCAGACTTGATTTGCTTTTTTCGAGAATGTAACTTCCATCCACGTGAGCGGCACGGGCTTGGAGGGGTGCATGGGGACCGAGATCGTCGCGGCCGTGGTCGCATGAGGCCGCTGGAGGGCGTCCGCGTCCTGGAGGTCGCCATGTACGGGTTCGTCCCGTCGGCGGGCGGGGTGCTGGCCGACTGGGGCGCGGACGTGGTCAAGGTGGAGCACGCCGTCACCGGCGATCCGCAGCGCGGGCTCCGGCAGGTCGGCACGCTCCGCGTCGACGGCGATCCGAACCCGAACATCGAGCACGCCAACCGCGGGAAGCGCTCCCTGGGCCTCGACCTGTCGGTGCCCGAGGGCAAGGAGGTGCTCGGCGAGCTGATCCGGCGCTCGGACGTGTTCCTGACCAGCTTCCTGCCGGGCGCCAGGCGAAAGTTCGGCATCGACGTCGACGACGTCCGCGCAGTCAACCCGGACATCGTCTACGCGCGGGGGAGCGCCCTCGGCCCGCGCGGCCTGGAGGCCGACAAGGGCGGCTACGACATGACGGCGTTCTGGGCGCGCGGCGGAACCGCCGCCAGCCTCACGCCGGCCGGAACCGAGGGGATGATCAGCCCGCCCGGCCCCGCCTACGGCGACACGATCTCCGGCACCAACCTCGCCGGGGGCATCGCGGCCGCGCTGTTCCGGCGCGAGCGCACCGGCGAGCCGTCGGTCGTCGACGTGTCGCTGTTCGGCAGCGGGCTGTGGGCGATGGGCCACGGCATCGCCCTGTCGATGCACGTCGGCGAGCCGCTGGTCGCGGCCCCGGCCGGGGCGCACGGGTCGCCGACGAATCCGCTGTCCGGCCTGTACGCCACCTCTGACGGCCGCTACCTGGCCTTCGTCATGCTGCAGCCCGGCAGGTTCTGGGCGGACGTCTGCCGCCACATCGACCGGCCGGAGCTGGCCGCAGACCCCCGCTTCGCCGACGCCGAGCGGATCGCCGCCAACACCGGCGAGGCCGTCGCGATCCTCCGCGAGGCCATCGCCGCCCGGACGCTGGCGGAGTGGACCGAACGCTTCGCCACCCTCGCCGGGCCGTGGGCGCCGGTGCAGGACTCGCTGCAGGCCGGGAACGACCCGCAGGCCCGCGCGAACGAGTACATCGTCCGTGCCGGCGACCTCGAACTGGTCGCGAGCCCGGTGCAGTTCGACGTCGCCCCGCCCGCCGTCGGCCCGGCGCCCGAGTTCGCCGCCCAGACCGAGGAGATCCTCACCGAGCTCGGCCTCGACTGGGACCGCATCATCGCCCTCAAGGCCGCGGGCGCCATCACCTGACCGCCCCCGCCGGACGGCGGCCATGGGGGACCCCGCTCGGGTCCTCCGCACGGCGTCCCGCCCGGCCGTGCCACGCGCGCC
>NZ_JBEYYT010000557.1:0-5253 GCF_040645715.1 Spirillospora sp. NPDC046719
GCGGGCGGTGCCGGCCCCCGCGACCGTCAGCCGCCCCCGGGCAGGCCGCCCCGCCGGATCACGTCCGAGTACCAGCGCGCGCTGTCCTTGGGCGTCCGGCGCTGCGTCGCATAGTCCACGTGAACCAGCCCGAAGCGCTTGGAGTAGCCCCAAGCCCATTCGAAATTATCCAGCAGCGACCATGTGAAATAGCCCGCGAGCGGTACCCCGTCGGCGATGGCGGCGTGGCACGCGCGCAGGTGCGCGTCGATGTAGGCGATGCGCCCCGCGTCGTGGACCGTGCCATCGCCGTCCGGCGTCTCGTCGTAGCCCGCGCCGTTCTCGGTGATGTACAGCGGGACGGCCGGGTACTCCCGGTGCACCCGGGTCAGCACCTCGTGCAGCCCGCCCTCGTCGATCTCCCAGCCCATCCCGGTCGTCGGCCGCCCCGCCGAGACGAACCGGACGTGCTCGCTGCCCACCCACGGCGAGTGCACGGCGAACGGCCCCGACGCCGTCTGCGCCGCCTCCCCGGGCGTCCCCGCGACCGTGTGCCGCGTGTAGTAGTTGATGCCGAGCTGGTCGATCGGCTGGTTGATGACGGCGAGGTCCGCCGCGGCGGGCTCGAAACCGTGCCGGGCCGTGTCGGCCAGCACGTCCTCGGGGTAGCGGCCGAGCAGCAGCGGGTCGAGGAACAGCCGGTTCTGCATGCCGTCGATGCGGCGCGCCGCGTCGACGTCGGCGGGGTCGTCCGTCGCGGGGGAGACCGCGTACAGGTTGACGGCCGCGCCGAACAGGTTGCCGGGGTGGCGGGCCCGCATCGCCTGCACCGCCAGGCCGTGGCCCAGCATCAGGTGGTGCGCGGCCAGCAGGGACCCCGACGGGTCGAGCCGGCCGGGCGCGTGGTCCCCGGACGCGTAGCCGAGGAACGCCGCGCACCACGGCTCGTTCACCGTCGTCCAGTGCCGCACGCGGTCGCCGATGGCCTCGTGCACGAGCCCGGCGTAGTCGGCGAACCGGTGCGCGGTGTCCCGCTCGGGCCAGCCGCCCGCGTCCTCCAGCGGCTGCGGCAGGTCCCAGTGGTAGAGCGTCGGCCAGGGCTCGATCCCCGCTTCCAGCAGCGCGTCGACGAGGCGCCGGTAGAAGTCGAGCCCCCGCTCGTTGACGGCCCCGGCCCCGGCCGGCTGAACCCGGGGCCAGGAGATGGAGAACCGGTAGGAGGACAGCCCGAGGTCGCGCATCAGCGCGACGTCCTCGGGGTACCGGTGGTAGTGGTCCACGGCGACGTCCCCTGTGTCGCCGCCGAGGACCTTGCCCGGGGTGCGCGCGAAGGTGTCCCAGATCGACGGCCCGCGGCCGTCCTCGGCCGCGGCCCCCTCGATCTGGTAGGCGGCCGTGGCGGCGCCCCAGCGGAACCCGGTGGGGAACCGCGGGCCGGCGCCGCGGGCGCCGGCGTCGTCCTGAACGGCGCTGGATTCCAGAGAGGTCACGCCTTCACTGCACCTTCCATGATTCCGCCGATGATCTGGCGGCCGAACAGGATGAACACCACGAGCAGCGGCAGGACCGCCACGGTGGTGCCGGCGAACATGAGCGTGTAGTCGGAGAAGTGGGCGTTCGCCAGGTTGTTGATCGAGAGCTGCACCGTGGGGTTCTCGGGGCTGAGCGTCGCCAGCGGCCACATGAAGTCGTTCCAGGACTGCATGAACGTGAAGAGGCCGAGGACGCCCGCGGCGGGGCGCAGCGCGGGCAGCACGACCCGCCAGTAGATGCCGAACGTCGTGCAGCCGTCCACGCGGGCCGCCTCGATCAGCTCGTCCGGGACGGCCTGGTCGGCGTACTGCCGCATCATGAACACGCCGAACCCGGTGACGAGGAACGGGACGATCACCGCCTGCAGATGGTTCTGCCAGCCCAGCTTCACCATGATCATGTAGAGCGGGATGATGCCCATCTGCACCGGGATCATCATCGTCCCGACGATCGTCACCAGCAGCGCGTTCTTGCCGCGGAAGCGCAGCTTGGCGAACGCGAAGCCGGCCAGCGAGGCGAAGAACACGGTGGAGACGGTCACGCATGCCGAGACGATCGCGGAGTTCAGCAGGCCCTTGGCGAAGTAGGCGTCGGGGTTGTCGAACAGCCGGTGCACGTTGGCGCCGCCGTGCCCGCCGGGCAGCAGCGGCGGCGGGACGTCGGAGACCACGTCGTTGGTGCGGGTCGCCACCGCGATCATCCAGTAGATCGGGAAGACCGACAGGGCGAGCGCGACGATCAGCGTGAGGTAGGTCAGCGGGCTGGCGTTCCACAGGCCGTGGAGCCGGCCGGGACGGCCGCCGCCGCGCGCGTGCCGGGCGTCGCCGGGACCGGCCAGGAGCGTGGTCACTTGGTGCCTCCCGTGCGCCGCACGAACAGGAAGTTGATCAGCGAGAAGAGGATGATCATCACGAACAGGGCCCACGCGATCGTGGCGCCGTAGCCGTACCGGTCATGGCCGAAGGCGTTGTCGTACATGTACATCGTCAGCGTCTGGAACTGGTGCAGCGGGCCGCCGTCCATCTTGTTGGGCGTGCCCACGCTGAACAGGACCGGCTCGGTGAACAGCTGCAGCCCGCCGATGGTCGCGATGATCGTGGTGAAGATGATCGTGGGGCGCAGCATCGGCACGGTGATCTGCCAGAACTGCCGGATCCGGGACGCGCCGTCGATCGAGGCGGCCTCGTACAGGTCCTTCGGGATCGCCTGCATGGCGGCGAGGTAGATGAGCGCGTTGTAGCCCGTCCAGCGCCAGTCGACCATGGTGGCGATCGCCACCCAGGACCAGCCGCGGCTGGTGGACCAGCTGATCGGGTCGATTCCCACCAGCCCGAGCGCCCAGTTGATCATGCCCCAGTCGTGGTCGAACATCTGGGTGAACACGATCGCGACGGCGGCGGTCGAGGTGACCAGCGGCGCGACCATGCCGATGCGGAAGAGGGTCGGCACGCGCATCCGCCGGTTGAGCGCGTTGGCGATGAACAGCGCGATCAGCAGCTGCGGGATCGTCGACAGCACGAAGATGGCGAGCGTGTTGACCGTCGCGTGCCAGAAGTCGGGGTCGCCCCACAGGTACTTGTAGTTGTCGAAGCCGACCCACTTGCGGGTGCCCGAGGCGAGCTCCCAGTCGTGCAGCGACACCCACAGCGTGTAGACCAGCGGGAACGCGCCGAAGATCGCGAAGATGATGTAGAACGGCGAGATGAAGGCGTACGGCGCGCCCTTCACATCGAGCCGGGTCAACCGGGACCGCAGGGAGCGGGGGGCCGCCGGAGGGGCCTTCGCCGGGGGATGCTGGGGGCCGTTCCGGCTGGGGCGCAGTTCGGTGGCCATGGCCTTGCGCCTCCTTTCCGAGGACGGGACTTGGGCAGGGGAAGAGAACGGCGGCGGCGCCGTACGGGGAGGTGGGGCACGGCGCCGCCGCCGCGGCGGGGGGCGGCTACCTGGCGGCCTTCTTGGCCGCTTCGACGGCCTTGGACCAGGCCTCGTCCGGCTTGACCTTGCCCTGGCCGACCGAGATCAGCACGTTCTCGACGGCCGCCCGGACGTCCTCGTTCTTCGGGCCGAGGTGCACCGGCTTCACCGAGGCGACCAGGTCACCGAAGATCTTGCCGGCGGGGGCGTCGTTGAAGTAGGCGTTCTTGGAGCCGGCGACGGCCGGGTCCTGCTCGGCCTGCGGCGACGACGGGAAGGTGTTGGCGGCGGCGTACGCGCCGGTCTGCCCCTGCGGGGAGGTCAGGAACTCGGCGAGCGCGGCGGCCTGCTTCGGGTGCTTGGTCTGCTTGGGGACGGCGAGCCACGAGCCGCCCCAGTAGCCGGAGCCGCCGGGCGTGGTCGCCACGTCCCACTTGCCCTTGCCGGACGGGCCGGAGAACTGCTCGATGCCGCCGAGCATCCAGGACGGGCAGGGCACGGTGGCGAACGTGTCGCGCTTGAGGCCCGCCTGCCACGGCGGCGTGAAGATCGACATGTCGGAGGTGAGCTTGCTCTCCTCGAACTTCAGCGAGGTGTCGAACGCCTGCTTCACCGCCGGGTTGGTGTCGAAGACGAACTTGTCGTCCTTGTCGAAGAAGCTGTAGCCGGGGCCGGCGCCGGCGTTCTGCAGGACGGTGGCGCGGAAGACGGCGGTGGGGCCGTCGAGCCACTTGGTGCCGGACACCTTCTGCTGGAACTTCTGCCCGGTCTGCAGGAACGCGTCCCACGTCGGCCAGAGCTTGCCGACCTCCTCGCGGTCGGTGGGCAGGCCGGCCTTCTTGAACAGGTCGGTGCGGTAGCACATGGCGAGCGGGCCCACGTCGGTGCCGAGCCCGACGAGCTGCTTGCCGTCGGGGCTGACGCCCATCTGCCACTTCCAGGGGAGGAACTTGTCCTGGAGGGCCTTGCCGCCGTAGTCGAACAGGTTGAGGAACTTCGCCCGCTGCTGCATGTAGAGCGGGAGGATGCCCTCCTCCAGCATCACCACGTCTCCGGCGCCGCTGCCCGTGGCCATCCACTGCTGGATGCGCGGCTTGTAGGTGTCCAGGTCGGAGACCTTGCGCTGCTTGATGGTGACGCCGGGGTGGGACTGCTCGTACTGCTTGTACAGCTGGTCGTAGCCGACCTCGCCGAACACGTCGACGGTGAGCGTCACCGGCCCCGAGTCCGAGTCCTTCTTGTCGTCCCCGCCGCAGGCGGCCGCGAGACCGCCGGCGAGCAGGACCGCCATCGCCGTACCCAGTCCGCGCCGCATGATGGCCCTCATGGCGGACCCCTCTCAGGTTGTGTCTTCCATTGCGTGGGAGCGCTCCCACGAAGGAAAGACCGTGAGCCGCCTCACTGTCAATCCGCCGCAACACAACCGTTACAACGAGGACAGAACCGGCCGGGCCCCGGTCGGGGCCCGGCTCAGCCCTCCTGTACGGTGGACAGCCGCCGGCTGGCGGGGACGGGTGCCGTGGAGCGCCGCACGACCAGTTCCGGGCGGAACAGCAGTTCGGTGCGGGGTGAGCGTGCGCCTCGGATCTCGTCGAGCACTGTGCTGACCGCCGCCATCGACATCTCCCGGACGGCTTGGCGGATCGTGGTCAGCGGCGGGTCGAGGTAGGCGGTGAGCAGGGAGTCGTCCATGCCGGTCACCGACACGTCTTCGGGCACTCGCAGGCCGCGTGCGCGGGCCGCGCGGATCGCGCCGAGCGCCATGATGTCGTTGCCGCCGCAGATCGCGGTGCATCCGGCGTCCAGCAGCTTGGCCGCGGCGGCCTG
>NZ_JBEYYT010000558.1:0-5253 GCF_040645715.1 Spirillospora sp. NPDC046719
CGCGCCCGAGCAGGGATGACCGCCCGCGGGGGCCCGGAGCGCCCGGGCCCCCGCGCCGGCCCTGCCGTCCGGCGTCAGCCCTGCCGTTCGGCGGACAGGCGCCGGCTGATCGTCTGCTGGAGCCGCTGCAGCCCCGACGTGCCGACCATGCCGATCTGGCCTTCGAGGTCGCGCAGCAGCACGTCCTGGTTCATCACGACCTCCGAGGACTGCATCAGCACGGTGCCCTGACCGGTGAAGTCGAACTGGTGCTCCTCCCCCGACGACCCGCCGATCCCGAAGACCATCCGGGCCGCGCCGAACGCGCCGCGCATGTAGGAGTGGTCGTAGTGGTGGCAGGGCGACGGGCAGTCCGCCCAGCCCAGCAGGGCCTGCGGGTCCACCCGGACGGGCGGCTCGACGAAGTGCACCGGCCCGTTGGAGGCGGCCACGAACCGGCCCGTCCCGATCAGGGTCAGGAACCCCGGGATGATCGACTGCTTGAGCTCCAGGCCGGGCTCGAACGCCAGCAGGTTCCCGGCCCGGACGGTGAGGTTGCCGTCGTCGAGGTCGAAGGAGTTCACGTCGAAGCCGCGGTCGGCGAGGACGAGCTTGCCCCGCCCCTGCGCGACGATCCAGTCCTGGGCGTACAGCGGCGAGTTGAAGGTGTGCGCGACCAGCGCGTCCAGCGGCCCGGACGACAGCGCCTCGAACCTGATCTGCCCGTAGTAGGCGATCATCTTGCCCTTCTGCGCGAACCACTGGCCGTCGAGGTCGACGCTGAAGGCGTAGGGGTTGACGTTGTCGTTCACCGGGAGGGTGGCCGCGTTCCAGGTCCGCGTGCCGAAGCTGCTCACGGTCAGATCTTCCTCTCGCTGGCCTGGACGTAGACGACGCCGGAGCCGCTCAGCTCGAGCTGGAAGCCCTCACCGGAGCCGCGTCCGATGAGGTCGCGCAGCCCCACCGCCGTGGTGAGCCGGTTCTGCACCTGGCCCCGGTGGGCCACGTACGCCTGCGGGTCGACGTGGACCGGCCGCTGCGGGGCGATCGGCAGCTCCATGACGCCGCCGTGCGAGAGCAGCGCGCACGAGCCCTGGCCGGTCAGCGTGGTGGTGAACAGGCCCTGCCCGCTGACGGCGCCCCGCACGATGCCGCGCACGCCGCCCTGCTCGCCCATGAACATGGTCCCGACCTGCAGGGACGCGTCGTGCACGAGGAGCCGGTCGGCCTCGACGTACAGGGTGTCGCCGCCGCCGAGGTCGACGACGGACACGTGCAGCCCGGCGTGCCCGAACATGACCTCGCCCTGCCCGGTGACGTGCATCATCGCGCTGCGCTCGCCCGCGACGGCGCGTCCGATGGCGCCGCCGATGCTCTGCCCCGCCGTGGTGGACGGGGCGAACGCCACCGACCCGGTGTAGGCGAGCATCGCGCCGCGCCTGCTGTAGACCTCCCGCCCGGGGCCGACCGGCACCTGGAGCATCTTGGAGGTGATCTTCTGGTATCCCGGCATCAGTACCTTCCGCAGCGGGCCGGCCGCCCGCGCCGCCCGCACGCCGTCGTCGTCGTCGTCATCAGATCTCCAGGATCCCGCCGCGCTCGGCGGGCTGGACGTAGACCAGGCCGTGCCCCTGGTACCGGAACTGGACGCTCTCGCCCGACCCGTGGCCGATGACGGTCCGCCAGTTGACGTCGGTGACGACGTCCTGGCGCAGCTGCCCGTGGTGCCCGACGTAGGCGTGCGGGTCGACCGACAGCGGCGTCTCGGGCGTCACCTCCAGCGCGATCGCCGGCCCGTCGGACACGATCGCGACCGTGCCGTGCCCCTCCACCTTGGTCGTGGCGAGGCCCTGCCCGGTCCCCATCCCGCGCAGGCCGACGAACTGGACGCCCGTGCGCAGCCCGCCCTCCAGCGCCAGGAGGCTCTCCGACTCCACGAACAGGGTGTCGCCGGTCAGCTGGACGAGCGTCACCTCCGCCGCCTCGCTCGCCAGATACACGGTGCCCTCGCCGGTGACCTCCATGAGCGTCATGCCCTCGCCGGCGATCTTGCGCTTGAGCGCGCCGCGCAGGCCCTCTCCCCCGGTCATCCCCTCCCGTTTGAACGCCATCCGCCCCTCGTAGGCGACCATGGCGCCGTTCAGCGCCCGGATCGTCTCCCCGGCGAGATCGACGGCCAGCATCTTCGAGCCGTTCAGTCGAAAGTGCGCCACGAGGCGACAAGATACCGGCCGGAACCCCGCGCGGTCCGGGCATTCGGCGCGGTCCGCCCGGCGGGGGCGGGCGGGCCGCCGGCGGCCCTCATCGCGGCGGAACCGGCGCGTTGCCGGTCCCGTGCGCCCGCCGATCGGGGAGGATGTCGCTCATGTGGATCGCTCCCGAACGCCGCAGCCTCAGCCGGTGGGCCGTACCCGGGCTCGTCCTCGGTGCCGGGGTGGTGGTCGGCGCCGTGCTCGCCGCCGACGGACGCGACGGCACCGCCCTCATCGCGCTCGCCGCCCTCGCCGGGTACGCCGGCTACCTGGCCTTCCGGCGCAACGAGCCCGCGCTGCCGCTCAGCGAGGGCTTCGGCTCCGGCCACCGCGCCCGCACCCATCTGCGCGCCGCCGCGATGACCGGCGACGTGCTGACGGTCGCCGTGATCGGCGGGCTCGTCGTGCAGGCGCTGCGCGGCGGCGACATCACCGCCTACGTCTGGCTCGCGGCCGTCGCGGGGGTCACCTACGCGCTGTCGGCGATGGTCGGCGGCCGCGGGCTGTGACGGCCCGCCCCGGGTCAAGATCCACACCGCGACCTGCGCGAATTGTGCGTTAACTTCTCCTGACAACGGTGGTTCCGGGCGCTTCGGGACGACATGATGCCGCTGTGTCAGCCGTAGATGTCCTGGTCCCGGCGAGGGCGGTGTTCCATCCGGTCGTCGATCTCGGCACCGGGACCGTCGTCGCCGTGGAGGCGCACGCGGGGCCGCCCGCCGCGACCGGGCTCCCGCCGCGGGTCGATCCCGTGTCCGAGGACCTGCGGCGCGCCGCCGAGGCGGCCCGCGCCGCGGCGGACCTCCGCACGCCCCTGCCGCTGCAGATCGGCCTGCGCGCCGAGACCCTCGCCTTCGGCGACCCGGTGCTCGCGGAGCTGCACCAGGGGTTCGCCGGGGCCGGACGCCGCCCGCAGGAGATCATCATCTGCGTCACCGGGGGCTTCCCGCCGGCGCAGCGCGCCCCTGTCACCGCGGCGCTCTCCGGGCTGCGCCGGGCCGGGTACCTGGTCGGGCTCGGCGGCGTCGGCGCCGCGCACGCCCCGCTCGACCTGCTCGTCGACGGCGCGTCCTACCTGCTCAAGCTCGATCCCGTGCTGGCCCGCCGGGCGCCCGCCGAGCCGCGCCGCTCCGCGCTGGTGGCGAGCCTCGTCGAGCTGGCGCACCGGCTGGAGACCCATGTGCTCGCGCCCGGCCTGGAGACCGGCGACCAGGTGCTGCACCTGCGCGAGCTCGGGGTGCGGCTGGTCCAGGGGCCGGCGCTGGCGCCGCCGGAGTGGCGGCCCGGCATGCCGGTCACGGTCCCCGTCGCGGCGCGCGGCGCCCCGGACCCCCGCGAGCGCCCCGACCTCGGCCCCCGCGTCTCGGAGTTCACGCTCCCCGGCGTCACGATGCCGCACACCGCGACCGCCGACGAGGTGCTGGACGCGCTGAACGCCGAGACGGGCATCACCAGCATCGTCCTGGTCGACGAGCGGCAGCGGCCGCGCGCCACCGTGGACCGGACGCGCTTCCTGCTCCGGCTGTCGGGCGCCTACGGCCACGCGCTGCACGCCCACCGGCCCGCCGCCCGGCTGGCCGACCCGCCCCGCCCGGTCCCGCGCACGGTCCCGGCCGTGGCGGCGCTGCGCGCGGCGGGCCAGGAGGACGAGCGCGTCTACGACGACCTGGTCGTGGTCGACGAGCTGGGCCGCTGCCTGGGGATCGTCCGCGTCGCCGACCTGATCCGCGGCCTGTCGCCCTGACCGGCGGCGTTCCGGTCCGGAGCGGTTCCCGGCGGGGGTCAGCCCGCGCTGAGATCCCCGCTGCCGGATCCGGGCGCGTCCGGTGCCGCGGTGGCCCCGGACGGGTCCGTGAGGCCGGACGCGGCCAGCTCCTGCGCGAGGATGGCGGCCTGGACCCGGCTGCGCAGCCCGAGCTTCCCGAGGATGCGGCTGACGTGCGTCTTGGTGGTCGTCTCCGCCATCGACAGCCGCCGCGCGATCTCCCCGTTCGACAGCCCCTCCCCGAGGCAGGCCAGCACCTCGCGCTCCCGCGGCGTCAGCTCCGCCACCGCCGCCGGGCCCGGCGCGGGCGGCTCCGGCCGGGCCGCGAACGCGCCGATCAGCCGCCGCGTCACCTGCGGCGCGATGATCCCGTCCCCGGCCGCCACCGTCCGCACCGCCTCCACCAGCCGGTCGGCGTCCACGTCCTTCAGCAGGAACCCCGCCGCGCCCGCCCGCAGCGCCCCGAACACGTACTCGTCGAGGTCGAACGTGGTCAGCACCAGCACGTCCGCGAACCCGGCGATCTGCCGGGTGGCGCTGATCCCGTCCAGCCGCGGCATCCGCACGTCCATCAGCACCACGTCGGGGCGCAGTTCCCGGGCCAGCTCGACGGCCCGCTCCCCGTCGGCGGCCTCGCCGACCACCCGCACGTCCGGCGCCGCGCCGAGGATCAGCACCAGCCCGGCCCGCACGGCCGCCTGGTCGTCGGCCACCAGCACCTCGATCACCGCGCCACCCCGCTCACCGCGCCACCCCGCTCATCGCGCTCATCGCACTCATCGCGCCATCCCGATCACCGGATGCCTTCCCCGCCGCGCGCGGGCTCCGCGTCCACCGGCAGTTCCGCGTGCACCAGCCAGCGCCCGCCGTCCGGCCCGGCGGAGAACTCCCCGCCGAGGATCGCCGCCCGCTCCCGCATCCCGATCAGGCCGCTGCCCGACCCCGGCAGCCCCGCGCCGTCCCCGAGGGGGCTCAGCACGTCGATCACCACCCGCCCCCGCGCGTACCCGACCGACACCTCCGCGTCGCCCGGCCCGGCGTGCTTGAGCGCATTGGTCAGCGACTCCTGGACGATCCGGTACGCGGCCAGCTCGACCGGCGCGGGCAGTTCGGGGAGCTCGCCGGCCGGGCGCAGCCGAGCCGACAGGTCCGGGCGGGCCGTCCGGTCGACGAGCCGGCCGAGGTCGGCCAGCCGCGGCGCCTCCGCCGGGTCGGCGCCGCCGGCGCCGCCCGCGCGCAGCAGCCCGATCGTCCGAC
>NZ_JBEYYT010000559.1:0-5220 GCF_040645715.1 Spirillospora sp. NPDC046719
CCCGCCGCGCCGCCCGCGCCGCCGCCCTTGGCCGCGGTGGAGTTCGCGGCCCCGCCGCCGCCCGCGCCGGCCGACGGGGCGATCGGGTCCGCGCGGCGCTTGGAGACGACGATCGCCGCGACGACGATGCCGACCGCCACGACCGTCACGCCGACCCGCAGCGCGTAGTTGTCGGCGTAGGTCACGACCGCGTCCGCGATCAGCAGCGCGACCAGGTTCATCACCTTGATCAGCGGGTTGATCGCGGGACCGGCGGTGTCCTTGAACGGGTCGCCGACCGTGTCGCCGATCACCGTCGCCGCGTGCGCCTCGCTGCCCTTGCCGCCGAGGAAGCCCTCCTCGACGACCTTCTTCGCGTTGTCCCAGGCGCCGCCGGCGTTCGCGAGGAACACCGCCATCAGGACCCCGGCCGCGATCGCGCCGCCGAGGTAGGCGCCGAGCGGCGCGTACCCGAGCGCGAACCCGACCGCGATCGGCGTCATGATCGCCAGCAGGCCCGGGGTGGCCAGCTCGCGCTGCGCGTCCCGGGTGCAGATGTCCACGACCCGGTCGTAGTCCGGCTTCTCGGTGTAGTCCATGATCCCGGGCTTGGTGCGGAACTGCTCGCGCACCTCCACCACGACCCGTCCGGCCGCCCGGCCCACCGCCATGATCGCCAGGCCGGAGAACAGGAACACCACGGCCGCGCCGATGATCAGCCCGATCAGCACGTTCGGGTTGTCGATCGACAGGTTGATGCCGTGGTTGAACTGCGACCCGATGGCGTCCTTCGCCGACTTGGACGCGTCCGCGAGCGCCGAGTTGACGGCCGTCCCGAACGAGCCGAACAGCGCGGTCGCCGCGAGCACCGCCGTCGCGATCGCGATGCCCTTGGTGATCGCCTTGGTGGTGTTGCCGACCCCGTCCAGCCGCTCCAGGACCTTCGCGGCCTCGCCCTGGACGTCGCCGGACATCTCCGCGATGCCCTGGGCGTTGTCGGAGACGGGCCCGAAGGTGTCCATGGACACGATCACGCCGACGGTGGTGAGCAGCCCAGTGCCGGCCATCGCCACCGCGAACAGCGCGACGGTGGTGTTGCCGAAGCCGAGCAGGAACGCGCCGTAGACGGCCCCGGCGATGACGAGCGCCGTGTAGACCGCCGACTCCAGGCCGAGCGAGATGCCGGACAGGATGACGGTCGCCGGGCCCGTCCGGGAGCTGTCGGTGACCTCCCGCACCGGCTTGCGGTTCACCTCGGTGAAGTAGCCGGTGAGCAGCTGGATCGCGCTCGCCAGCACGATGCCGATGATCACCGAGCCGAGCGCCACCCAGCGCGGGTCGGCGTCCACGTTGCGGATGCCGCCGTCCAGGTCGGCGAACGACGAGGGCAGGTAGGCGAACGCGGCGATCGCGACGAGCACCGCGGAGATGACCGCGGAGATGAAGAAGCCGCGGTTGATCGCCGACATCCCGGACCGGTCGCCGTCCCGCGGCATCACCGCGAAGATGCCGATCACCGCGGTGATGACGCCGATCATCGGCACCAGCAGCGGGAACACCAGGCCCTGCGTGCCGAACGCCGCGGTGCCCAGGATGAGCGCGGCGACCAGCATCACCGAGTACGACTCGAACAGGTCCGCGGCCATGCCGGCGCAGTCGCCGACGTTGTCGCCCACGTTGTCGGCGATCGTCGCCGCGTTGCGCGGGTCGTCCTCCGGGATGCCCTGCTCGACCTTGCCGACGAGGTCGGCGCCGACGTCGGCGGCCTTGGTGAAGATGCCGCCGCCGACCCGCATGAACATCGCGAGCAGCGCGGCGCCGAAGCCGAAGCCCTCCAGGACCTTCGGCGCGTCGCCCTGGTAGGCCAGCACGACGACCGCCGCGCCGAACAGCCCGAGGCCGACGGTGAACATGCCGGCGACGCCGCCGGTGCGGAACGCGATCCGCATCGCGGTCTTCTCGCCGCCCTCCTCGCGGGCCGCCGCCGCGACCCGCACGTTGCCGCGGACCGCCAGCCACATCCCGGTGAAGCCGGTGACGGCCGAGAACACCGCCCCGATGACGAAGAACACCGACCGCCCGATGCGCTCGCTCCAGGAGTCGGCGGGCAGGAGCAGCAGCACCAGCGGAATGAGCACCACGAAGACGGCGACCGTGCGGAACTGGCGTTTCAGGTAGGCGCTCGCGCCGACCTGGACCGCGCGCGCGATCTCCTGCATCTTCTCGGTGCCCTGACCCGCGGCCAGTACATCGCGTACCAGACCCGCGGCGACGGCCAGTGCCAGCAGTGCGACCACGGCTACGACGACGACCAGTGACAGGTCGCCGCCGCCGAGATCCACGCGTTCTGCTGCAGTGGCCGGGCTCGACAGGGAAAGCCCAGACATCCGTCCTCCTCGACAGGGGCGTTGCGATCCGACCGTCAAAAGACGATCTTTACCGCCTACCCCGCGAGTCCTGATTTCGAACGCCTCGCACGGCAGCGCGGGTGCGGGGAGTCTACGCACGCGAAGGACGAATGAGAAGGGCGCCAGACCCTTAATGAGGATGTCACGGAAAAGCAATCCGCATTACGCCGTAATTTGACCTTTGAGCCGGGTCGACTGCTATTTCCGCAGGTCAGCCGAGGTAAGCATGGTCTTACCCCGCGGCCGGGTTGACAGGGCCGCGGTCAGCGACGTCCGGCGGCGCCGCACGCGCCGCTTGGTAATTAAGCTAGGCATTATCACGCAATATGTCCAGGCCCAAATCCGGACGATTCAAGATCATTCCGGGAAGAGAATCTCACACGCCGGCGAGTGCTCCGTCCCGGGGGTCCCACCGCCCCCTCACGCCCCATTTCCCCACGACCCGGACGCCGCGGCCGGGCGTCGCGCAGCGCGGATCTGCCGCACCGTGCGAGGGCGGGGCGGCGGGCGGGGGCGGAGTTCGGGGTGCGGGTGCGGGTGCGGGGGCGCGGGTCAGGCGGAGCGGGGGCGGGCGGCGGACTTGCGGTAGCCGCCCGGCGCCACGCCGAACTCCCGCTTGAACGCCTTGGCGAACGCGAACTCCGACGTGTACCCCGTCCGCTCCGCCACCGCGCTCAGCGGGTCGCGCGTCTCCCGCAGCAGCCGGCCCGCCGTCGTCATGCGCCAGCGCGTCAGGTACGCCAGCGGCGGCTCCCCGACCAGCGCCGCGAACCGCCGCGCGAACGCCGCCCGCGACAGCCCGGCGCACCGGCCGAGCGCCTCCACGGTCCACGGCCGTCCGGGCTCCTCGTGGATGGCCTTGAGCGCGCGCGAGATGCCCGGGTCGTTCAGTGCCGCCGCACAGCCGTCCGGGGCGTCCGACTCGTCCAGCCAGGCCCGCAGGAGGTAGAACAGCAGCACGTCGATCATCGGCGGGACGATCCCGTCCGCGCCCGGCCGCCCGCCGGACAGCTCCGCGCAGAGCAGCGCCACCGCCGAGTGCAGCTCCGGATGCCGGCCCTGCCCCGCCCGCACGTGGATCACCGGCGGCAGCCCGCGCAGCAGCGGATGCGGGCGCGCCTGGTCGAGGTCGTACGCCCCGCACAGCATGACCGTCCGCGCCCCCGGCCCCTCGATGGTCAGCTCGCCGAAGCCGCCGCCCCCGTCCGGCCCGGTGTGCAGCCGGACCGGCGTCGTGGCCGGATCGTCCGCGAGGACGTGCTCCCGCCCCGACCGCAGGAACACCACGTCGCCCGCGGCCAGCTCGACGGGCTCGCCCGCCTCGCCGGCCCCGTCCGGCCCGCCCGGAGGGACGAGCCAGCAGGAGCCCTCCAGGATCACGTGGAATCCGGGGCCCGCGACCGGGCGAAGCCGCATGGCCCAGGGGGCGCGCGCGTCGGTGCGTGTCGCCGCCGGGAGGCCGGTCCGCATCGAGGCGATCACTTCGCTGAGCACGTCCATGCCCGGAATGCTACGCGGCCTGAGACGGACGGACATAAATCGGCGACTGCGAGATATTCAGCGTCTCAGATCCACTCCGTAGCGTGATCGGTGTCAGTGTTCACGCCCACACCAGGAGAGACATCATGCGTGCGGTCACCCAGCGGGCCTTCGGCGGCCCGGAGGTCCTCGAAGTCGTCGAGACCGAGCGTCCCGTGCCCCTGCCGTCCGAGGTCCTCGTCCGCGTCCGCGCGACGGCGGTCAACCCGGTCGACGCCTACATCCGCGCGGGCTCGTTCCCGCTCCTCGGCGAACCGCCGTTCGTCCTCGGGTGGGACGTGTCCGGGGTCGTGGAGGAGGTCGTCCCGGGCGTGACGCGCTTCCAGCCGGGCGACGAGGTCTACGGCATGCCGCTGTTCCCGCGCGCCGCCGGCGGCTACGCCGAGTACGTCGTGGCGCCGTCGCGGCAGATCGCGCGCAAGCCCGCCGGACTCGGCCACGTCGAGGCCGCCGCGCTGCCGCTCGTGGGCCTCACCGCCTGGCAGGGCCTCGTGGACGCCGCCGGAGTGCGGGAGGGCGACCGGGTCCTCGTGCACGGCGCGGGCGGCGGCCTCGGCCATGTCGCCGTGCAGATCGCCAAGGCGCGCGGCGCGCACGTCGTCGCGACGGCGAGCGCCGGCAAGCACGACTTCGTCCGGTCGCTCGGCGCCGACGAGGTCATCGACTACCGGACGGCCGACTTCACCGAGGCGACCGGCGACCTCGACATCGTCTACGACGCCGTCGGCGGCGGGTACGGCGAGCGCTCGCTGCGCGTCCTGCGGCCGGGCGGCCTCCTCGTCACCGCCGTGGACCGCGAGGACGCCGCCCTCGCGGCCGCCACCGCCGCGGCCGGGCGCCGCTTCGCGGGCATCACCGTCGAGCCCGACCACACCGCCCTCGAAGCGCTGACGGCGCTCGTCGAGGACGGCCTGCTCCGCCCGCACGTCGCCCAGGTCCTGCCGCTCGCGGACGCCGCGAAGGCGCACGAGCTCGTCGAGTCCGGCAGCACCCAGGGCAAGATCGTCCTCACCCCCTGACCGCCCCGCCCGGCGCCCGGCGCGGGGCGCGGGGCGCGGGGCGGTCGGCGCGAGGCGTGGGGTGCCGGCGCGGGGTCACGCCGGGAGCGGGGGTGACGCCGGGCGCGGGGACGGGGGGGGGGCGCCCGGGGGGGGGGGGGGGGGGGGGGGGGGGGGGTTGTGGGGGGGGGGGGGGGGGGGGGGGGGGGGGGGGCCCGGGGGCGGGGGGGGGGGGGGCGGACTTGCGGTAGCCGCCCGGCGCCACGCCGAACTCCCGCTTGAACGCCTTGGCGAAC
>NZ_JBEYYT010000560.1:0-5202 GCF_040645715.1 Spirillospora sp. NPDC046719
GGCGGCGGTGTCGTGGGCGCCCGCCGCGGCGGCCCGGCGCTCGGCGGCGAGGAGCGCGTGATGGGCCTGCCGCGCCGTGTCGTACGCCAGGTCGGGCGAGTTGAGGATCACGAGGAGCCGGTAGTGGTGGACGAGGAGGTCGGCCTGGTCCGCGGGCAGCGTGTCGACCCAGTCGATGGCGCGCCGGTGCCGGGCGATCCGCTGGCTGCGCGGCAACTGGGCATGGGCGACCTCGCGGAGGAGCGGCTGCCGGATGGCGTACTCCGGCGCGCCGGAGCGGTCCGACGGCCGCCGCACGAGGAAGTCCTTGCGCTCCAGGGCGTGCAGGGCCTCGGCGGTCTCCTCGATGGTGCGGGCGGAGACGGCGGCCACGCCCTCGGCCCGGAACCCGCTCTCCGGGAAGGTCGTGGCGTCCCGCAGGACGGCCCGTTCGGGGAGCGGGAGCGTGTCGATCCGGGCGGCGACGAGGGCGCGCAGCGGCCCGGGGACGGGCGCGCCGTCGTAGGCGCCGTGGCAGGCGTCGCCGGCGTACCCGCGCACGGCCCGCGCGTACTCCTCGGCGTGCCGCGGGTTGCCGCCGACCAGCGTGAGCATCGCGGGGTCGGCGGGGCGGGGCAGGAGCGCGCGGGCCTCCTCGTCGGACAGCGGGTCCAGCGTGAGCGTGGTGACGTCGCGCTTCCCGCATCCCCAGCGCGTCCTGCGCTGCCGCAGTTCGGGCCGGGCGGTCGCCACGATGAGGACCGGCACCCGAGCGAGCTGCTCGGTCAGGTCCTCGACCTGGTCCAGCAGGACCGTGCCGGCGCGGTGCAGGTCCTCCAGGACGATCGTGAGGGGGCCGTCCAGCGCGAGGTCGGCGACGTGCCGGCGCCAGGCGGCCGCCCCGGCCTCCGCAGGAAGGCGCTCGATCAGCCGGGCCGTCTCGGCGCCGTCCGGCAGCGACCGCACCGCGTCGGCGAGCGGGGCGAGGATCCCGCCCGCGTACGGCGGGGTGCGGCCGAGGAGCACGGACCCGGGGACGTCCGCGGCGAACTCGGCCATCAGGCGGCTCTTGCCGATGCCGGGCTCGCCGAGGACGGTGACCAGGTGCGGGCGCTGCCTGCGGCGCACGTCGCCGAGCAGGCCGCGGAGGATCTCCAGGTCCCGGTCCCGGCCGACCAGCGGCCCGGTGCGCGCCGGGACGGGCGTCCACGGCAGCGGTCCGTGTCCGGGTGCGACGGGGACGCCGCCGGCCGGGTCGTCCTCCGGCGCGGCGGCGTGCAGGCCGGCGGCGCGGGCGGTCACCGGGCAGACCCGGATACCGCCGGGCGGCGCGTGGGCCAGCAGCCGCTCGGCGGAGTGCGGCACCGTCCCCGCCAACTGCGCGGGAAAGGGGTCGTGCTCGTCCCGGTAGGTCGCGAGGACGTCGCCGGTGGCGACGGCGATCTGGACGCCGAGGAACGTCGCGACCCGGTCGTCGATCCGCGCGCGGACGGCGCGGGCCGTGCGGACGGCGCGCTCGGGGTCGTCCTCGTGCGAGCGCGGGAAGCCGAACAGCACGGGGCGGACCGAGCCGAGCGTCTCGCGCACGGCCCCGCCGAAGCGGCGGGCCTCCTCGGCGATGATCCGGGCGAGGTCGTTGAGCGTCTCGTCGACGCATTCGGACGAGCCGTGCACCACGTCCACGCGGGTGCGCACCAGCAGGACGCTGGCCCGCTTGCGCTCGGAGACGGGACGCTCGGAGACGGGGCGCTCGGCGTCGCCGGCGCGACCGCCGCCGGGGACCCGTTCGCGCGCGTCGGCGGCCTTGCCGCACGGTGTCCTGGCCGGTGGCGCGATCGCGGGGCGGTCCGGCGCGCCCTGCGCATCCGCCGCGCCGGGGGCCGCGCCTTCCGGAGGCGTGCCGCCCGCGATGCCGGGCGCCGTCCCCCGTGCGAGGGCGAGCCGCGGGTCCTGGTTCAGGATGTCGCGTTCCAGCCGTCTGAGCTCGGGGCCGGGGTCCAGCCCGAAGCCGTCCCGCAGGACGTCGCGGAGGTCCTGGTAGACCGCCAGCGCCTCGCGCTGGCGCCCGCTCCGGTAGAGCGCCAGCATCAGCAGGCCGCACAGCCGCTCGCGCGCGGGCTCCTCGTCGACCAGGGACGTCATCTCGCCGATCAGCTCGTGGTGGCGGCCGAGGGCGAGCTCGGCCTCGAGGCAGTCCTCCAGCGCGGCGAGCCGCGCCTCCTCGAGGACCGTCAGCTCGGGCCACGCGGTGACGGAGTCGATGACGTCGGCCAGCGCGGGGCCGCGCCACAGCGCGAGGGCCTCGCGCAGGCGCCGGGCCGCGGGCTCCCACGCCTCCGCGCGGAAGTCGGCGCGGCCCTGTTCCACCAGCGTGCGGAAACGGGTGACGTCGATGAGGCCGGGGTCGAGGCGGAGCAGGTATCCGGGCGAGGCGGTCTCCAGCGCGCAGGAGCCGTCGTCGGGGAGCGCGCGGCGCACTCCGGCGACGGCGTTCTGCACCATCTTGCGCGCGGTGGGGGGCACGGGATCGTGCCACAGGGCGCGGATGAGGTCGCCGGTGGACACCACGGTCCCGGCGTGCAGGAGCAGATAGCCCAGGACCGCGCGCTGGTTGGCCCCTCCGAGCGGGACGGGCCGGCCGTCCCGCACCACCTCCAGCGGACCGAGCAGGCTGAATCGCAAGGGGGTCCCCCTGTCGACCGTCTCGTCTTGGCGGGTATTTCATACTAATTCTATCGATATTGGCTGCAATTGGAAGCGGTCAACCCCCGAGGCCGAAGTAGGACGCGTAACACTCCAGCTGGTGATCGAGCGTGTGGGATCCGTGATGGACCGCGCGGCCGAGCGCGGCCGCGGCCCGCAGCAGCGGCGTCTCGGCGGGGCTCATGACGATGTCGGCGACCACCCCGCCCGGCGGCACCAGGGCGGGGTCGAAGGGCAGCGGGTCGCCCGCGCGCATCCCGAGGGGGGTGGCGTTGACGGCGATGTCCGCGTCCTCGACCCGGGGGACGGCCGAGCCGGACGCGCGGCCCGGCCAGCGTGCGGCGAGGCGGGCGAGCAGCGCGCCGAGGCGCCGGGCGTCGGTGTCGCAGACCGACAGGCGGGCCGCCCCGTTCTCCAGCAGCGCCGCCGCCAGCGCGGCGCCCGCTCCGCCCGCGCCCACCAGCGAGACGCGCCGGCCCTCCGGGTCGTGGCCGCACGCCCGCAGCCCGCGGACGAAGCCGACGCCGTCGAAGTTGTCGGCGTGCCAGCGGCCGTCCGGCTCGCGGCGCAGGGCGTTCGCGCTGCCGGTGAACGCGGCCGCCGGGCCCAGCTCGTCGGCGTACCGGCAGATCTCGATCTTGTGCGGCACGGTGACCAGCAGCCCGTCCAGGTTGCGGACGCGCCGCAGCCCGTCCACCACCGGGGCGAGGTCCGCCGGCCGGACGTGCACCGGGACCAGCACCGCGTCCCGGCCGAGCCGCTCCAGCAGCGGGTTGACCAGCGCCGGGGCCCGCACCTGCTCGACCGGATCGCCGAGGACGGCCAGCAGACGGGTCGTGCCGGTGATGCGCCCCATGTCAGTCTCCTCCGGCCGGCATCCCCGCGAGCGCGGCGGCGGCCTCGGACTCCGGCACCCCCGTCACCAGCTCCGCGCCGTGCGGGCCGTCCAGCACGAACGCGAGCCCGTCCGCGGCCTTCTTGTCCAGCCGCATCAGGCGCACGAGCGCATCCCGGTCGGCGTCCGCGGGTAGGCCGGTCGGGAGCCCGAAGGCCGCGACGACGTCATGGTGCTCGGCGACGCGGGCCGGGCCGATCCGGCCGAGCCGGCCGGCGAGCCGCCCCGCGTAGACGGTGCCGATCGCCACCGCCTCCCCGTGCCGCAGCCGGTAGCCGGTGGCGCGTTCGAGCGCGTGGCCCAGGGTGTGCCCGTAGTTGAGCAGGTGCCGCCGCCCCGCGTCGCGCTCGTCGGCGGCCACCACCGACGCCTTGAGCGCCACGCTCGCCGCGATCTGCTCCTCCACGGGACGCCCGTGCAGGCCGGGCGCGCCGATGAAGTGGCAGCGCGCGATCTCCCCGTACCCGTTGATCCACTCGCGGCGGGGGAGGGTCGCGAGGTAGTCGGTATCGCAGAGGACCGCGCGCGGCTGCCAGTACGTCCCGACGAGGTTCTTGCCGTGCGGCAGGTTCACCGCCGTCTTGCCGCCGATGCTCGCGTCCACCTGCGCCAGCAGCGAGGTCGGCAGGTGCACGACGGGGACGCCCCGGTGGTAGAGCGCCGCTGCCAGGCCCACCAGGTCGGTGACGGTGCCCCCGCCGCACGACACGACCGCGTCCGCCCGGGTCAGCCCGAGATCGGCGAAGCGCCGGCACAGCTCCTCCACCTGCGACAGCGTCTTGTGGGTCTCGCCGTCGCGCACGGGGACCACCGTGGACGGCACCCCGGGATCGGGCGTCCACTCCGCGGGCCTGGCCGAGACGACCACGGCCCGCCGCGCTCCGATCCCGGCGATGACGCCGGGGAGCGCGGCGCGCACCCCGGCCCCGATGCGCACCTGGTAGGAACGCTCGCCCAGCGCCACGTCCACGCACCGCGACGCCGTGGCCGTCCCCTCATCCCGTCCGGTCACTCCGGGCCTCCTCCCGCTCCGCCAGCAGCAGTGCTCCGTGCAGGGACGACAGCGCGCCCAGCGCCGCGGGCCGCACCGACGGCGGCGCGTACCCCGCACGGGCGTATCCCGCGACGCGCTCGGCGACCGCCTCGGTGAAGCCGGGCAGCCCCGCGGCGACGCCGCCGCCGATCACGGCGATCTCGGGATGCAGGAGCTCCCCGAGGCCCGTGACGGCGGCCGCGAGCGCGTCCCATGCCGGCTCCAGCGCGGCCGCCGCCCACCGCGCCCCGTCCGCCAGCCCGTCGCGGAGCCCGGCGAACGGGACCGGCGAACCCCGCAGCCGGGCCGCCCGCCGGAGGATCGCGGGACCGGAGGCGGCGGCCTGGACGCAGCCGAACCGGCCGCAGTCGCACCGCTCGTCCCGCGCCGACCGGTCGACGACGAGGTGGCCGGCCTCGCATCCGGGCACCGGCCGGCCGTCCAGCACGGCGCCACCGCCGACGCCCGTGCCGACCCCGAGGTACACCGCGTTCCGCGCCCGCGCCCGCTCGGCCTCCGCGAGCGCCGCCACGTCGCCGTCGTCGGCCCAGCGCACGGCGGCCCCGGGGAACAGGGCGCGCAGCCGCGCCCC
>NZ_JBEYYT010000561.1:0-5190 GCF_040645715.1 Spirillospora sp. NPDC046719
CGCGGCGCTGCTGATGGCGTACGCGCTGGCGTTCTCGCGCGGGCAACGGGCCGTGCCGGGCGTCGTCGCGGACGGCGCGCGCCGCCTCACCGAGCTGGAGCGCCGCCGGCTGGCGCTCCTCGGCGAGACCGGCGCCGCCGAGTACGGGCCGCTGCGCGCCCTCGCCTACCTCGTCCTGCGGGTGCCGGTCGGGCTGCTCGGCGGGGCCATCCTCGCCCTGGTCGGCTACGGCGCCGCCCTGGGCGCCGAACTGGCGGCGAGCTGGTGGATCACCGGGGACTACCTCGACGGCATCCCGCCGTCCTGGTGGATCGTCCTGTACACCGGCGCCGTCGGGCTGGTCCTGCTGTTCCTGGCCGTCCAGGGGCTGGTCGGGGTCGCGGCGCTGGAGCGGGCGGTCGCGCGCCGCTGCCTCGGCCCGAGCCCCCTCGCCGAGTACGAGCGCCGGATCGCGCAGCTCTCCGTCACCCGCGCGGAGGTCGTCGACGCCGTGGACGACGAGCGCCGGCGCATCGAGCGCGACCTGCACGACGGCGTCCAGCAGCGGCTCGTCGCGCTCGGCATGCTGATCGGCCGCGCCCGCCGCGCCGGCGCCCACGAGCGGGCGGCCGAGCTGCTGAAACAGGCGCACGAGGAGTCGCAGCGGGCGCTGGAGGACCTCCGCGAGGTCACCTGGCGGGTCTACCCGGCGGCGCTCGACGGCGAGGGGCTGCGGGCCGCGCTGGAATCGGTCGCCGAGCGGTCCGCGGTCCCGGTGACGATCGGCTACGACGTGCCGGGCCGCCCGCCGCACGCGGTCGAGACCGCCGCGTACTTCGTGGTCTGCGAGGCCGTCACGAACGCCGCCAAGCACTCCGGCGCCGGACGGGTACGCGTGGAGGTCGCGGGATCCGGGACAATGATCGGCGTGCGCATCGAGGACGACGGGACCGGCGGGGCGGACCCGTCCGGCGGCGGGCTCGCCGGGCTGGCCCGCCGGGTCGCCGCGCTGGACGGGACGTTCGCCGTGCACAGCCCGCCCGGCGGCCCCACCGTGATCACCGCGGAGCTGCCGTGCGGGTGATGCTGGCCGAGGACTCCACGCTGCTGCGCGAGGGCCTGGTGCGGCTGCTCGCCGAGGAGGGCCACGAGGTCGCGGCGGCCGTCGGCGACGGCGACGCGCTGATCGCGGCGGTCGCCGGCAGCCCGCCGGACGTGGTCGTCGTGGACGTCCGGATGCCGCCGACGCACACCGACGAGGGCCTGCGCGCCGCGCTGGAGATCCGCCGCCGCTGGCCCGCCGTCGGCGTGCTCGTCCTGTCGCAGTACGTCGAGAAGCGCTACGCCACCGAGCTGATCACCGCGGACACCACCGGCGTCGGGTACCTGCTGAAGGACCGGGTGGCGCAGGTGGAGGAGTTCCTCGACGCGCTGGACCGCGTCGGCGCCGGCGGGGCCGCGTTCGATCCGGAGGTGGTGCGGCGGCTGCTGGCGCACAGCACGCACGCCGACCCGCTGTCGCGGCTGACCCCGCGCGAGCGCGACGTCCTCGACCACATGGCCCAGGGCCACACGAACGCCTCGATCGCCGCGCACCTGCACGTCTCGCAGAGCGCGGTGGAGAAGCACGTCAACGCGATCTTCGACAAGCTGGACCTGTCGCACGCCGCCGGCTACAGCCGCCGCGTGCTGGCGGTACTGCGCTACCTCGGCTCCTGAGAGCCGGTGACACGGGAGGAGACGACCATGGTCGGCACGCTCGACTGGGAACCGGCCGCCGGGCGGACGGACCTGCTGGCGGACCCGGTGGCGGCCGCGATCGGCGGCGTCCCGGACGCCGAGGCCGCCGCGATCGATCCGGAGCTGGCGGACACGGCGGCGTTCTGCGAGCGCTACGACGTGCCCTTGGAGGCCAGCGCCAACTGCGTGGTGGTCGCGGCCAAGCGCGGCGGCGAGGTGACGTACGCGGCGTGCATGGTGCTCGCCACCGACCGCGCCGACGTGAACGGCGTCGTCCGCAAGCACCTCGGCGCCCGCAAGGTCTCGTTCGCGCCGATGGACCAGGCGACCTCGCTCACGGGCATGGAGTACGGCGGCATCACCCCGGTCGGCCTGCCCGCGGGCTGGCCGGTCCTGGTGGACGAGGCGGTCGCCGCCGCGCCCCGGGTCGTCATCGGCAGCGGGCTCCGCAAGTCCAAGATCCTGCTGCCGGGCAAGGCCCTCGCCGGGCTGCCCGGCGCCGAGGTCATCGCCCTCGCCCAGTAGCCGTGCCGTCCGACGCCCTGAGGCGCGCCCTCACCGACCCCGGCCCGCGCCCCCTGCCAAGCGAGGCCGCGCGGCTGCTGGAGGACCTGGACGCGCCGCCCCGCCTGGCGGCGCATCTGCGCGCCGTCCACGACGTCGCCGCCGAACTCCTCGCCTGGACGGCCGGCCGGTACCCGGCGCTCGCCGTGGACGCGGAGGCCGTCCTGTTCGGCGCCGCGACCCACGACATCGGCAAGGCCCTGCATCCGGAGGAGCTGTCGGGGCCGGGGTCGCGGCACGAGGAGGCGGGGCACGCGCTGCTCCGCGAACGCGGTGTCGAGGAGCGGCTGGCGCGCTTCGCCCGGACCCACGCGTCCTGGGACGCTCCGGGCATCGGCGCCGACGACCTGCTCGTCAGCCTCGCCGACAAGGTCTGGAAGGCCAAACGGGTTCCCGACCTGGAGGACCGCGTCGTGGACGTGCTGGCCGCCGCGTCCGGCGCCGAGCGGTGGGAGGTCTTCATGGGGCTCGACGACGTCTGCGACCGGCTCGCCGCGGGCGCGGACGGCCGCCTGGCCTTCCAGGCGGCCTATCCGCTCGTCGCCTGAACCTCGGGCGCGGCTGTGCGGCGAGGCCCCCGCGGCCCGCCGCGCCGCGTCGTGTCGATCGACATCGGGGGTAGACCAGGCGTCCGCCCGGAACTCATCGCCCGGGCCGGAATCAATCCGGAACGGCGCCGATCCGGTAGCCGGTGCCGCCGGCAGCACGGGCCTGGTCGAGCAGCGCCCGGTTGGCGGCGAGCATCTCCGGGACGGGCGCGCAGCCGGGGGAGGCGGTCTTCAGGACGCTGAACAGCACCGGCTCCGGCGGCGCGGCGAGCATCGGCACGTGCCCGACGCGCAGCGCCTTGATCAGGACGACGCCGCTGAGCCCGAGATCGTGCGGCGCCATCGCCTTGAGCGTGGCCTCGATGACGCCGGCGGCGCGGTCGCGGGGCAGGAACACCATGACCCACGGGTGCGGCCGCGCCCACTCGCCGAGCGCGACCAGATCCTCGACGTCGGGGCGCATGCGGTCCGCGAACGCGAGGAAGGACAGCTCCTCGGTCTCGGTCGTGCCCGGCGGGACCGGCCCGTCCCCGTAGAGGGTGGCCTTGACCTCGTACCGCCACCCATCCGGAGACGGTTTGGCCTGCCCCGCGATGTCGTCGGCCGCGACCTCGCCCTGCACGCGCAGCAGCCCGGCCGCGTCCCGGCAGGGGATCGTGCAGGTCAGCACCCGTTCCGGCGCCGGGACGAGGCGCAGCGCCGCGCTCGTGATCACGCCGTGCCGGCCGAGCCCGCCCCGGACTCGGTCGAACAGGTCCGGCCGGACGCGCGGTGAGCACGCGACCGGTGAGCACGGGACGGTGCCCCCGCCGGTCACGACGTCGAGGCCGAGGACGTGGTCGGCCTGCGTCCCGTGCCGGTGCGAGGCGCCGCCGACGCCGCCCGCCGAGAGCGTCCCGCCGACGGTCACGTCGAGGAAGTCGGTCAGCACGGGCGGCGCGAGCCCGTGCGGCAGCGTCGCCGCCAGCACCTCGCGCCACGTCGTCCCGGCGCGGGCGACCGCGTGCCCGGCGGCGACGTCCTCGACGCCGGCGAGGCCCCGCATGTCGAGGCAGATGCCGCCGGTCAGCGACTGGCCGAACGTCGAGTGCCCGCACCCGCGGGGGACCGCCTCCAGCCGCCGCGCCCGCGCCTCGCGCAGCGCCTCGACGACCTCGTCCGCGCCGGTCGGCCGCACCACGCGGGCCGGCGCCCGCTCCACGATCCCGCCGAAGTCCCGCATGGGACCGAGCGTCCCAGCACGGCCCCGGCCTGGGAACCCCCGGCCGGTCAGCGGGCGCGGAGGCGGTCGCCGACGCGGGTGAGGGCGTCCCCGAGCAGCTCGATCTCCTCGGCGGTGAGAACGTCGATGAGGGCCTCCCGGACCACCTTGCGGTGGCCGGGGCGGACGCGGTCGAGGGCCGCGGCGCCGTCCGCGGTGAGCTCCGCCCACACCGAGCGCCGGTCGGACGCGCAACCGGTGCGTTTCACCAGGCCCGCCTCCTCGAGGCGGCCGATCTGGTAGGTGAGCCGGCTCTTGGAGATCATCACCTCGCGCGCGAGGTCGGACATGCGCAGCCGGCCGCCGTCCGCCGCGCGCAGCCGCACCAGCACCTCGAACTCGGCGTGCGACAGCCCGCCGTCCCGCTTGAGCTGGCGTTCGATCTCGTGGTCGAGCAGGTGGCCGGCGGCCAGGAAGGCCGTCCAGGCGCGCAGCTCGGCCGGTTCGAGAGCGTCCCCCGCGTCCGTCATGTCGTGATTCTAGTTGACCTGTATTCGGATTGAAGTTTCTAGATGGTCTGAATTTGAACGACCTCTGCTACGGTCACGGTAGTTCAACTTTGAACCACCCGCCGAGAGACACCGGAGGACCGGCATGCTCCCCGCCCGACGCCATCCCCTGCTGCCCGACGCCGGACTGCTGATCGGCCGGCTGGCCCTGGGCGCGATCTTCATCGCGCACGGCTGGCAGAAGCTGCACGACACCGGCCACGCCGCCGTCGCCGCCGAGTTCGACGGGCTCGGCATCCCGATGCCCGGCCTGTCGGCCTACTACGGCACCTGGGCCGAGCTGGCCGGGGGCGTCGCGATGGTCCTCGGCGTGCTGCTCCCCGTCGCCGGCGTGCTGATCGCCGTGGACATGGCCGGCGCGTTCTGGTTCGTGCACATGGACCACGGCCTTTTCGCGGAGAAGGGCGGCTACGAGTACGTCCTCATGCTCGGCGCCGCGGCGCTGCTGTTCGCCCTCGCGGGCGGCGGGCGCTTCTCGCTGGACGCCGTCCTGTGGGGACGGCTGACCCGGCGCGGCGGGAGCGAAGTCCCCGGACGGCAGCCCGCGCGCGTCTGATCCGTCGCGTCCCGGCCCCTGCGCGCGAATTCC
>NZ_JBEYYT010000562.1:0-5179 GCF_040645715.1 Spirillospora sp. NPDC046719
GCGGGGGTGGCCGCGGGGGGCGGCGCGGGGGGGCGCCCCCGGGGGGTCCGGGAGGCGTCAGGCGGGACGCGGGATGGACTTGTGCTCCAGGTAGGCGTTCAGGCCCTCCGGGCCGAGCTCGCGGCCGAGGCCGCTGTTCTTGAAGCCGCCGAACGGGGTGTTGGGGTCGAGGCTGTAGAGGTTCACGCCGCAGCTTCCGGTGCGGATGCGGCGGGCGACCTCGACGCCGTGGTCGACGTCGCCGGTCCAGACCGAGCCACCGAGGCCGTAGTCGCTGTCGTTGGCGATCCGGACGGCGTCCTCCTCGTCCTCGTAGGGGATCAGGACGAGCACCGGGCCGAAGATCTCCTCGCGGGCGATCCGCATGTCGTTGCGGACGTCGCCGAACACGGTCGGCGCGACGTACCAGCCGCGGTCGTGCGGCCGGTTCAGCCCGCCGGTGATGACCTTGGCGCCCTCGTCCTGGCCGATCCGGATGTAGTTCTCCACGCGCTCCTGCTGCCGCTTGGCGACGAGCGGGCCGATCTCGCTGGAGTAGTCGGCCGGGTCGCCGACGGTGAGGCCGCCGACCATGGTCGCCAGGGCGTCGGCGACCTCGTCGTAGCGGCGGCGGGACGCCAGGATGCGGGTCTGCGCGGCGCACGCCTCGCCGTTGTTCATCAGCGAGGCCATCTTGAAGCCCTCGATGGTGGAGGCGAGGTCGGCGTCGTCCAGCACGATCGCGGCGGACTTGCCGCCGAGCTCCAGGGTGACCCGCTTGAGCTGCTCGCCGCAGACCGCGCCGATCTTGCGTCCGGCGGCGGTGGAGCCGGTGAAGGACACCTTGTCGACGCCGGGGTGCGCGACCAGGTAGGCGCCGACCTCGCGGCCCGCCGGGACGACGTTGACGACGCCGTCCGGGATGCCCGCCTCCTTGATCCACTCGGCCAGCAGGTAGCTGTCGAGCGGCGTCTCGGGGGACGGCTTGGCGACGACGGTGCAGCCGGCGATCAGCGCGGGCGCGAGCTTGAGCATCAGCGTGAACTGCGGCACGTTCCACGGGACGATCGCGGCGACGACGCCGACCGGCTCGCGGGTGACGGTGACGGGGCCGAGCATGCCGGGCCGCTCGTCCTCCCAGGCGTAGGTGCCGGCGAGGTCGACGTAGTACTGCAGCACCATCTGCGGGATCGCGGCCTGCCCGAACACCGAGAACAGGATCGGCGAGCCCATCTCCGCGGTGACGAGGTCGGCCATCCGCTGCTGCCGCTCGGCGTAGATCGCCGACAGCCTGCCGACCTTCTCGGCGCGCTCGGCGGGCGTCATCCGCGGCCAGGGGCCCTGGTCGAAGGCGCGCCGGGCGGCGGCGACGGCGGCGTCCATGTCCGCCTCGGTGCCGTCCGGCACCCGGCCGATGACCTCCTCGGTGTGCGGGGAGATGACCTCGATGGTGCCGGTGCCGGCCGGTGCCGTCCACTCGCCGCCGATGAACAGCCGATCGTGCTCGAGCATGCTGATGTGCCTCCTGCCGGGGGGTCCGCGGAGAGTCCGGAGCGCATCCGCTGACCGAATGCTTGCTTGGCTCAGCATTGCACGCGGTCGAGGGGGGTTGGCAAGAGAAATGAGACTAGAGTCTCACCGAGTCAGCAGGTGCGCGTTCGGCGCCCGCGCCGGCCCGGCCAGCTCGGGCAGTTCCACCAGCTCCACGCCCGCCGCCTCGAGGATCTCCGCGCCCGTGCCCGCGACGAACACCGACGGTTCGCGCCAGGCGAACACCACCCGCCGCGCCCCCGACGCGACGATCAGCTCGGCGCACGGCCGCGGCCGCGACGCGCGGTTCCCGCACGGCTCCAGCGAGCTGTAGACGGTCGCGCCGCGCAGCACCCCGCCGGTCTTGGCGATCGCCGCCTCCTCGGCGTGGTCGTGCGGGTCGGCCTCCCGCGAGTGCCCGCGCGCGATCTCCCGGCCGTCCGCGCCGACGATCACCGCGCCCACCGAGAACGCCGTCGAGGACGGCGGGCACAGCGTCGCGAGGTCGCAGGCCAGCGCCAGCCACCCGGCGTCGTCCATGATCGCGTCAGCCACGCTCGCCTCCGGGCAGGTAGCGCAGCAGCGCGAGGTCGCCGATCCGGGTGATCTCCGCCAGCCGCATCGGCCGCTCCGGCGACTGCGGGAACACCCCCGACCGGACGAACCGCGGCGCCGACGGGTCGCCGACGAAGAACGGCGCCACGACCAGTTGCAGCTCGTCCACCAGCCCCGACGTGAGGAACAGCGTGTGGACGGCGCCGCCGCCCTCCACCATCAGCCGCCGCACGCCGCGCGCCGACAGGTCCGCCAGGACGGCCGGGAGCTCCAGCGGCTCGCCCGCGTCGACGACCTCGCCCAGCCCGCCGAGCCGCTCCGCCAGCTCCGCGGCCGCGCCGGACGGCGCGTACACCAGCTTCGGCGACTCGCCCGTGGTGAAGAACCGCGCGCCCGGATCCAGGTCGCCGCTCCAGGTCAGCGTCACCTTGGTGAGGTCGGGCGGGAGCCCGCGCGAGACCCGCTGCTCCCGCCGCGCCTGCGAGCGGATCAGCAGCTTCGGGTCGTCGGCCCGGACGGTCCCGGCGCCGACGAGGATCGCGTCGCAGCCGGCCCGCACCGCGTCGACGCGGTCGAAGTCCGCGGCGCTGGACAGCCGCAGCCGTTCCGGCGCCGCGTCGTCGATGTACCCGTCGACCGACATCGCGCAGCTCAGCAGCACGTAAGGACGATCACCCACCACCCCAGCCTAAAACCTGCCGCACCACCCCCAAGCCACCAGCGCACCCCGACCGCCGGGTTGAGCCTTCGCCCCGAGCGATCAGGCCGATCCGACCGGCTGGGCGAAGCCGAAGGCGAGCCCGGCAACGGCCCGCGCCGAGCCGAGCCGTCACGCGAGCGCGCTATCTGACCGGGTGGGGCGAAGCCGAAGGCGAGCCCCACCTGGGAAGCTCGCGAAGCGAGTTCGCGCTCGCCCAAGACCGGTCAGCGGGCGAGCCGCTAGGCGAGCCCGCTGGGCCGGGATTGAAGCAACACGGCGTTTCTGCGCCGGATGTGTCGGACGGGGTGCCTATGGTTGCTGCGACATGCGAATCCTGCACACTTCCGACTGGCATCTCGGCAGATCGTTCCACCGCGAGGACCTGCTGGCCGCGCAGGCGGCGTTCGTCGACGACCTCGTCGCGACCGTGCGAGAGCAGCGGGTCGACTGTGTGCTCGTCTCGGGCGACGTCTACGACCGGGCGCTGCCCGCCGTGGACGCGGTGCGGTTGTGCGACGAGGCGCTCGCGCGGCTCGCGGAGCTGACGCGGGTCGTGCTGATCGCCGGGAACCACGATTCGGCGCGGCGGCTCGGGTTCGGGTCCGCGCTGATGGACGGGGCGGGCGTGCACGTCCGGACCGATTTCGCGCGGGTGGGGGAGCCGGTCGTCGTCGGTGACGCGGCGATCTACGGCGTCCCGTATCTGGAGCCGGAGCTCGTCCGGCATCCGTGGGAGCTGGACGAGCGCACGCATGCGGCGGCGCTGACCGAGGCGATGCGGCGGGTCCGCGCGGACGCGGCGCGGCGTCCGGGCCTGCGCTCGGTCGTGCTCGCGCACGCGTTCGTGACCGGCGGCGAGAGCAGCGAGAGCGAGCGCGACATCTCGGTCGGCGGGTCGGCGCAGGTGTCGGCGTCGGTGTTCGACGGCGTGGACTACGCGGCGCTCGGGCATCTGCACGGCCGCTGGGCCATCACGGACCGGGTCCGCTATTCGGGGTCGCCGCTGGCGTACTCGTTCTCCGAGGAGCACCACGTCAAGGGGTCCTGGCTCGTCGATCTGCGCGAGGACGGCGTGGCCGCGGAGTTCGTGGAGGCGCCCGTGCCGCGCCGGCTGGCGCGCGTCCGCGGCCGCATCGACGACCTGCTGTCCGGTTCGGAGTACGAGAAGTACGAGGACCGCTGGCTGCAGATCACGCTGACCGACGAACGCCGCCCGTCGGCCGCGATGGAGCGGCTGCGCCGCCGCTTCCCGCACGCGCTGGTCCTCGGCTTCGAGCCGGAGGGCGGCGGCACCGACGGCGCGCGCACCTGGACGGAGCGGGTCCGCGAGCGGTCGGAACTCGACATCGCCGGCGACTTCGTGGCGGAGGTCACCGACGGTCCCGCGACGGAGGCGGAGCGCGCGCTGCTGGACGAGGCGTTCGAGCACTGCCGCCGGAAGGAGGCGCTGGCGTGAGGCTCCACCGGCTGGAGGTCGCCGCGTTCGGCCCGTTCTCCGGGACGGAGGAGATCGACTTCGACGCGCTGTCGGACGCGGGGCTGTTCCTCATCCAGGGCCGGACGGGCGCGGGGAAGACGAGCATCCTGGACGCGGTGTGCTTCGCGCTGTACGGGCAGGTCCCGGGCGTCCGGAACGCGGTGAAGGGGCTGCGCAGCGACCACGCGGCGCCCGGCGCGGGCCCGCGCGTGGTGCTGGAGACGACGATCCGGGGCCGCCGGCTGCGCGTGACGCGGTCGCCGGCGTGGGAGCGGCCGAAGCTGCGCGGGACCGGGACGACGACCGAGCACGCCAAGGTGATCCTGGAGGAGTTCGAGCGCGGCGGCTGGACGGGGCTGACCACCCGGCTGGACGAGGCGGGGGACCTGATCTCCCGGCTGCTCGGGATGAACGCGGCGCAGTTCTGCCAGGTCGCGCTGCTGCCGCAGGGCGAGTTCGCGGGCTTCCTGCGCGCGGGCGCCGACGAGCGCCGCAAGGTGCTGGAGCGGCTGTTCGCGACCGAGGTGTTCACGCAGGTGGAGAAGTGGCTGGCCGACCGGCGCGCGGCGACGGGCCGGGAGGCGGCGGAGCTCGCCGCCGCCGCGTCCTCGATCGCGGACCGGATCGCGGAGGCGACGGGCGCCGCGCCGCCGCGCGGCGAGCGCCCGCCGGTTCCGGCGCCGCGCCGCGGCGAGCAGGTGCCGGAGCCGGCCGCGGACGTGGAGGTGCTTCCGGCGTGGGCGGCGGAGCTGGCGGGCGAGCACGCCGACGTCCGCGCGGCCGCCGACGAGTTGCGCGACGAGGCGGACGCGGCGGTGCGGGCCGCGCGCGAGGCGCTGGAGGCCGGGCGGGAGGTGGCGGAGCGGCGCCGGCGGCGCGCCGACGCGCTGGCGCGCCGTGACGCGCTGGCCGAGCGCGCCGAGGAGCGGTCGCGGCTG
>NZ_JBEYYT010000563.1:0-5178 GCF_040645715.1 Spirillospora sp. NPDC046719
ACGGGCCCCGCACGGTGCGGCTGGCCGAGGGCGTGCGCGAGCCCGCCGGACGGGTCGAGCAGCAGCGGCCCGCCGACCGCGCCGACGGCGGCGGACCAGACGACGACGCCGATCGCGGAGCCCCGCCGTCCCGGCGGGTACAGGTCGGCCGCCGCGTACCGCGAGAGCTGCGCGCCGGCGTTGCCGAGGCCGAGCATCGCCATCCCGGCGCAGAGGGCGGCCAGGTCGCCGCGCGCGACGCCGGCGGCGGCCAGGCAGGCGCCGGCCGCGGCGGCGAGGTACCCGCCGGCCAGCACCGCGCGGCGGCCGAGGCGGCGCGCGGCGCGGGTCAGCGCGAGCGCGCCCACCCCCGGGCCGACGATCCCGGCGGTGGCGGGGACGCCGCCCCAGCCGGTGCCGAGCCGGTCCGCGGCGGCCAGCGTGCCCGCCGCGCTCGCCATCGACATCGCCGCGTTCATGAGGGCGGTCCCCGCGCACAGCGCCGCCATCGGGCGCGCCCGTGCGGGGCGCGCGGTGAGGGTCTGATCCATGCCCTCGACGCTAGAAAGGTCCTGCGCCGGGATGAATGGACGATCTATGGTGTTCGCTCCGCGCCGCCTGGCGTTCGGAAGCCGATTCCGGAAAGGGGCCTTGCGGATGGATCGGGAGCTCGACCGGACGGACTGGCGCATCATCACCGAACTCCAGCGCGACGGGCGGCTGTCGTTCAACCGGCTCGCGGCCCGCGTCAACCTGTCGGCGCCCGCGGTGGCCGAGCGGGTCCGGCGGCTGGAGGAGTCCGGGGTGATCACCGGCTACCAGGCGCGGATCGACCCGGCCCGCGTCGGCCAGCCGCTCACCGCGTTCGTGCAGATGCGCTGCGCCCTCGGCCGCTGCCTGCTGAAGACCACCACCGCCGAGGACCTGCCCGAGGTCACCGAGGTGCACAAGCTCAGCGGGAACTGGTGCTCGATGCTCAAGGTGCGGGTCGCGTCCATGCCGCACCTCGAAGGGCTGCTGGAGCGCCTCGGCGAGCACGGCGAGATGAACTCCCACATCGTGCTGTCCACCGCGTACGAGGCGCGCGCCGTCGAGGCCCCGGCGCCGGAGTCCCGGACGGTGACCGCCTCCGAGGGCTGGACCCGCTGACGGCGCCGCGTGCCGCCGGTCCGGGCGGGGGCGTCAGCGGGCCGGGCCGTCAGCGGGCCGGGGCGTCAGCAGGCCGGGCCGTCAGCGCGCCGGGTGCGGCGCGGGCGACGGGGTCCGGCTCGCCGCCGGTCCGATCGTGATGGTGCCGCCGCGCTCGACATGGCGCAGGCGGGCCGCCATCCCGCGCCGCCCCACCTCCTTGTCGAAGTCCGAGAGCGGCGACTTCATCACCGTGTAGTCGTCGTAGTGGACGGGGACGGCGGTCGCGCAGCCGGTGGTCTCCAGCCACTGCGCGCCCTGGCGCCCGTCCATGGTGACGGTGAGCAGCCCGAGCAGCCGGGTGCCGCCGAGATGCACGACGCCCGCGTCGATGCCGGGGAACCGGCGGCGGATCTCGCCGATCTCGTCGTACATGAGCGTGTCGCCGCTGATGCACAGCCGGAACCTCGGTTCGCCGTCCGGCGGGCCGAACTCCAGCAGCGACCCCATGACGGGCGGCAGGAGGCGGCTCAGCGGGCCGGGCGCGTGCCGGCCGGGCAGCGCGGTGATCCTGATCGAGTGGTCGCCCTTGGCGACGCTCTCGGTCTCCCAGGTGCGCATCCCCTCCGCAGCGCTGAACCCACGGCTGTTCAGCGCGCGTGCCGCCGCCGCGGTGGTGAGGATCGGCAGCCCCCGGTCGAGGTACCGTTCGGCAACGGGGTCCCAGTGGTCGCCGTGCAGGTGGGACAGCACCACGCCGTTGAGCTCGGGCAGCTCGTCCACCGAGATCGCCGGGTCCTTCAGCCGCCGGCTGGTGAGGCCGTAGCCGAGGTCGGCGCGCTCGCCCCGGCGCAGGAAGTTCGGGTCGGTCAGCAGCGTGACGCCGCCGTACCGGATGATCGTCGTCGCGTTCCCGACGAAGGTCAGGCTGGCCGTTTCCGCGGGCATCGTTCCCCCTCTCCGATCCCGGTCGATGCCCCTACCCGGCGGACGGCGCCCCAAGCGTCCGGCGGCGAGTTCCGGGATCGGGCGGGTCGTGGTTGAATTCTCGATTATGTGGCCCTCGTCACAAAGATCACTCCCGTGGCGGCGGAGGTATCAGCCGGGGGTTCCCACCGACATCGAGATCCCGGACGTCCCCGTCACCCGGCTGCTCGACGACGCCGCGGAGCGGTACCCGCGGCGGACCGCGCTGGTCTTCTTCGGCCGGCGGCTCGACTACCGGGAGCTGCGGGACGCGGCGGACCGGTTCGCCGACGGGCTGCACCGGCTCGGCGTCCAGCCCGGCGACCGGGTCGCGCTGATCCTGCCGAACTGCCCGCAGGCGGTGATCGCGTTCTTCGGGGTGCTGCGCAGGGGCGCGATCGCCGTCCAGCACAACCCGCTGTACACCGAGGAGGAGATGCTCCACCAGCTCGCCGACTGCGACGCCCGGGTCGCCGTCGTGCTGGATCGTTCCTACGCGACGGTGCGGGCGGTGCGGCACCGGCTGCGGCTGGAGCACGTCGTCGTCACCTCGCTCGTCGACTACCTGCCGCCGGCCAGGCGCGCCGTGCTGCGGCTCCCGCTGGTGCAGACGCAGCGGCGCCGCGCGGCCATCACCGCGGACGTGCCCGACGACGCGGGCGTCGTCCCGTTCAAGGAGCTGCAGCGGATCCCGCAGCGGCAGGTGCGGCAGCTTCCGGTGGAACCGTCGCGGGACCTGGCGGCGATCCAGTACACGGGCGGGACCGAGGGGCGCCCCAAGGGCGCCATGCTGACGCACCGCAACCTCGTCGCGAACGCGTGCCAGCAGCACGCCTGGGACGTCGGCGGGCGCGAGGGGCAGGACGTGACGCTCGGGGTGCTGCCGCTGTTCCATTCGTTCGGCCTGATGAGCTGCCTCATCGCGCCGGTGATGACGGCGGGCGCGGTGGTGCTGCTCCCGCGCTTCGACCGCGACCGGGTGCTGCGCGCCATCCGCAAGTACCGTCCGACGGTGTTCCCCGGCGTGCCGACGCTTTACGAGCAGCTGCTGGACAGCCCGCGGTTCCGGCCGTCGGACCTGCGGTCGCTGCGCGTGTACATCTGCGGCGCGATGGCGCTGGGGCAGCGGACGCTCGACCGCTTCGAGGAGCTGGGGGCGCGCGGGCTGATCCAGTGCTACGGGCTGACGGAGGCGTCTCCGGCCGTCACCGGCAACCCGCTGGGCGGCGGCGCCCGGAACATGACCGTGGGGCTGCCGCTGCCGATGACGGACGCCGTCATCGTGGACGTCGACGAGCCGACGCGGGACCTGCCTCCCGGGGAGGTCGGCGAGCTGGTGGTGCGCGGCCCCCAGGTGTTCGCGGGCTACTGGAACGCGCCGCTGGCCACCGCGCAGGCCCTGTCCAAGGGCTGGCTCCGCACGGGCGACATCGCGGTGATGGACGAGGACGGGTTCATCACCATCCTCGAACGGCAGCGGGACATGATCAAGGTGAGCGGCTTCAGCGTCTTCCCGTCCGAGGTGGAGAAGGTCCTGCGGCGCCATCCCGCCGTGTACGACTGCGCCGTGGTCGGCGGGCCGGACGAGCGGCGCGGGGAGCGCGTCATCGCGCACGTGGTGGAGCATCCCGCCTACCCGTTCTCGGCGGACGAGCTGCGGCGGCACTGCGAGCGCTACCTCTCGCACTACAAGGTGCCCGCCGAGTTCCGCCCGCGCACGGACCTGCCGCGGAACGTCCTGGGGAAGGTGGTGCGGCGCAAGCTGCGCGACGAATCGGTGAATTCTCCGGCGTAGGGGGCGCCCGCCGGGTGGTTGACTGTCCCCGTGGAGACCGAGACCGCCCCGCCGGAGCTCTTCGCCCGGCTCGTCGAGATCGGGGGTGACTCGTCCCGCGTCGCCGCGCGCGCTTCGGACGCGCCGCTCGATCCGGAGACGCTGTACGACCGTCACGGCGTGCTGGTCGTCCGGGTGGGCGACGTCGTGGTGAAGGCGCATCAGCCCGACCGCGACTACGGGGAGCCGTTCCTCGAACGCATCAAGGTGGCGGCGTCCCTGCCGGACCTCCTGCTGGGGCCGCTCGGTCCGCCGTCGATCGTGGACGGCCGTACGGTGACGCTCTCCGCGTACGGGGAGCCGGTGGATCCGCACGAGGAGCTTCCGTGGGAGGACGCCGGACGGCTTCTGGCCGCGCTCCACTCCACGCCCATACCGGCGGACGCACCGTCCTGGGGACGTCCCACGCGCGTGGCCGCGCAGGTGGCGCGCCTCGGGGACGGACCTGCCGAGGACGAGGTGCGGCGCGCGTTCGCCACCCTGCCCGCCTGGATTCGCGGTGAAGGAGCGGGCGACGCGCGTCCCGCGCACGCGGAGTGCCTCATTCACGGCGACTGGCATCTCGGCCAGATGGTGCGCGCGCGGGACGGCCGCTGGCGGCTGATAGACATCGAGGACCTCGGCAGGGGCGACCCCGCATGGGACCTCGCCCGCCCTGCCGCGCTGTACCTGTCGGGCGTCCTGCACCCCGACGATTGGGCGCGGTTCCTCGACGCCTACGTCGAGGCCGGCGGCCCCGCGGTGCCGGACGCCGGCGCCCCCTGGACGCACCTCGACATGCCCGCGCGAAGTCTGGCGATCCAGATCGCCGCCACGTGCGTCATATCCGCACGGGAGGATGAGCGCCCGTTGGACGGACCGGAGCAGGCGATGGTGGACGCCTGCGGCAGAATCTCCGCGACGGGGGGCGCGGCATGACGGCCCGCGTGACGTGGCGCGGAACCCGCCCTACGTTTAGCCTCTACCTGGGGATCCATAACGGAAGGACGACAAGGCGATGCACTGCCCTAAGTGTCATGGATTGATGCGGACCTACAACCGCAGCGGCGTCCACATCGAGCAGTGTGACAACTGCCGGGGCATCTTCCTCGACTACGGCGAGCTCGAGGCCCTCAGCCAGATGGAGGCCCGGCACCGGGCCGCTCCGCCGCCGCCCGGATGGGGCGCCCCGGCGCCCGCCGTGCACCACCATCACCACGGTGGCCACCACGGGCACCACGGCGGCGTTTTCCACATGCTCTTCTCGACCTGACCCGCACGCGGCCCGCCCC
>NZ_JBEYYT010000564.1:0-5166 GCF_040645715.1 Spirillospora sp. NPDC046719
CCCGGATCGCCGCAGGCGCGGCGATCCGGGCGCGGCCGGCGGTCAATCGCGGCCGGGGAGGAGCAGGATGCCGTCGCCCACGCTGCGCTCGCCCGCGGCGTCGGACGGGCGGTTGACGAGGGCGCCGCCCGCCGTCGCCATGGTGGTGGAGCCGCCGCCGTCGAAGTTCATGGCCTGGACCGCGCCGAGCGACCGCATGACCTTCGCGGCCTCCTCGATGGACAGGCCCTCGCTGTAGCCGGGCTCGCGGCCGTCCGCCGCGACCAGCAGCAGCCGCCCGCTCCGGTCGACGCCGACCATGGTGCGCGGGTTACGGCGCAGCACCCAGTTGTAGTAGAACGACTGGTCGCTGCCGGTGTGGACGAGCCCGTCGGCATAGGCGTCGACCCAGACCCGGCCGTCCCGCACGAGCTGCGGGCCGGCGCCGAGGATCGACGTCCGGGGGTCGAGGCGGACGGGGCGGCCGTGGTCGAGCACCCGCTCCGAGATCGCGAGCCGCGTGCCGGGGCGGGCGTGGGCGCGCAGCCAGTCCGCGGCCGTCCCGATCGCCTGGACGGTGCGCCCGCCCGCCGGGATCGCGGTGCCCCGCGACTCGCGCAGCTCCGTGATGCGGCCGGACGCGTCGAGGACGGCCTCCGCGCCGGCACCGGCCGGGCTCGACGCCCCGTACACCGGGGTGAAGGCCACGAGTTCGTCGGGGTCGGTGCAGGTCACGTCGTGCTGCGGGCGCTCGGTCGGCTGGTCGCCGCCGACGCCGCCGCAGTTGTCCACGAGCCCGGGCAGCCGGTCGACGCCGTCGAGCTCGCGGGTCGCGCGGTCCTGGGCGCGGACGCGCAGCTCGGTGCCGAGCTGCGCGAACCGCACGCCGCGGCCGCTCTGCGGCAGGATCATCGCGGTGCGGCCGTTGTTCGCCTCGCTGGTCAGCTCGCCGTTCAGCACGTGCAGCCCGGCGGAGCCGCCCTTGCCGGCGGAGGTGAAGTAGGTGCCGTTGACGCCGGCGACGGCGCCGCTGTCGCGCACCAGGTCCGACACCTTGTCGGTGGCGGTGAGCGTGCCGCCGACGGAGGAGACCACGCGGCCCCCGAACCGGCGGGGATCGACGGTGATCACGTGCAGGCGCCAGGGGCCGGTCGCGGCCGTCCCGTCCTCGGCCGTGTAGGACGTGCCGGCCGAGAACCCGGCGGCGGTGAGGGCCGGGAGGTCCTTCTTCGCGTCGGCCTCCGTCGCGTACCGGCCGACCCGGACGACGTAGCCGACGCGTCCGGCCGGCACGTCGGCGAAGCGGGGGCCGTCCACGGCCTCGACCCGCGGGTGCAGCCCGGCCGCCTCCAGGCGGCGCGCGGCGTCCCCGGCGGTCGCCTCGGGCGCGATCACGGCGGACGCGTTGCCCGGCACGGACAGCCGGACGTGCAGCGTCCAGAAATCGGCGGTCGACGTCTCGCCGCGGACGATCGAGGTGAGCGTGACCCCCGGCGCGAGCCGCTCCGTCTCGCGCTGCTCGTGCAGGCCGGAGGGACCGAGGGGGAGGGGCGCGTACGCCGAGGCGGTAGGGGCGGCGGCCGTGGCCGGGGCGGCGAGGGCAGCCACGGTGGCGGCGGACAGCGCCGCCGCGAGAAGGGGACGTCTCATGCGGTCATGATCGTCGCGGCCGGTGACGCGCGAGTGGCCGCCAGATGATCGTTTCCGCGACCCGGCGAGGCGGCGCGCGCGGGCGCCCGTGCGCGGCCGTCGTCGGCGGCCGGGTGGCCCGCCGATGGGGCGGGGCCTAGGTTGGTGGCATGGCTCGCGGCGACAGGCGTCATCCGGAAAGCGCGGCCGGAGACTGGTACGTGGACGACCGCTGTATCGGCTGCGGCGGCGCGGTCTCGATCGCTCCCACGCTGTTCACCTTGGCGAGCGACGGCCGGCGCTTCGTCATGACGCGGCAGCCGGCCACCGAGGACGAGGTCCGCCTGGCGCAGCTCGCGGCCGAGGTGTGCCCTTCGCGGTCCATCGGCACCGAGTCCGGTGCCAGGTGGCCGCGGCATCATCCCCTGGAGATCGCCCCCGGCGTCTGGCGGACCGGCTCGAACTCGCCCAAGGCCGCGGGCGGCAACGCCTTCGTCGTGCGGGGCGCCGCCGGAAACGTGCTCATCGATTCGCCGCGCTTCACCTCGGCGCTGGAAGCGTGGATCGCATCGCTCGGCGGGCTCACGGCGATCCTGCTGACCCACCGCGACGACGTCGGCGACGCCGACCGCTACGCCGAGGCGTTCGGCGCGCGGGTCGCCGTCCATGCCGCCGACGCCGACGCCGCTCCGTTCGCCGACCTGATCCTGACGGGCGCCGACCCCCGGGAGGTCGTGCCCGGCGTGCTGGCGATCCCCACGCCGGGGCACACCGAAGGCCACGTCATGTACCTGACGCAGGACGGCACCCTCTTCACCGGCGACTCCCTCGGATGGGACCCCTACCGCCACGACCTCGGCGCGGAGCCGTACATGTGCTGGTACTCATGGCCCGTCCAGGTCGACTCGCTCGAACGGCTCGGCCGCCACGCGTTCACGCGGGTCGTCCCCACCCACGGCACGATCAGCCCGGCGCTCGAACCGGACGACATGCGCCGCCGCCTCCAGGCCCTCGTCGCACGCCTGCGCCGCGACCTCGCGGGCACGTAGCCCAGGCGTCCCCGCTCGGCGAGAGACCGAGGGCACGAGCGCCGGGCCGCCGCCCTAGGCGTGCCGCCCCTCCGCGCTGAGCGGGACGCTCGACTCGGCCGTGACGGACAGGAAGGTCAGCGTCTCCTGCAGGTAGAGCCGGACGTGCTCGGCGTCGTGCGAGAGGTAGCCGATCGAGAGGTCCTGGCCGAGATGCAGCTCGTAGTCGCCGCCGCGGGTCGACACCAGCAGGGCCCCGTCGAGCGCGGGCGCCCAGATGATCTCGCCGTCGGGCAGCAGCCGCGCGAGGTGGTGGTGGACCGGGTACCCGTGGTCGGTGGTCTCCGCGACCGCGGTGTACGCCTCGGCCGACAGCAGCAGGGTGTACGGGCCGCCGACGCCGGCGAGCCGTAGCGCGCTCAGCGCCTTGGCGACGGTGTCGGGGACGAGCCGCGCGTCGGCCGGCAGCGGCAGCGCGCTGTTGGAGGCGCCGGGCACGATCCCGGTGATCCCGGCCGGGCCCGAGCCGTGGAAGACGGCGCGGTCCTCGGCGAACGCGATCCGCTTCGCGGCGTCCTTCGCCGGCTGCCAGTCCGGGTCGCGGGCGCCGCGCTCGACGTCGTCCACGTCCTGCCGGGCGACCTCGAAGGGGACCCGCAGCTCGATGATCGGCTGGGCCCGCCGCCGGTGCACCTGCACCCCGTCGGCGGGCGAGCCGAGCGGGTCGACGTGCCCGGTGCCGACGGCCGACAGCGCCGGGCCCGCCGGACCGACCACGTCCACCACGCGGCGGCCCGCGACGTGCCGGGTGAAGGTCCGGCGCACCTCGGCCTCGAGGTCGGTCCAGGCCGCCTCCGAGACGGGGGCGAGTTCGCGGTGCAGATTGTTCATGTGGTGCCGTTCCTCTTGAGGCCGCCGATGCCGAGCGAGCCGTCTCCGGCCGGGCCGCCTCCCGCCGGGCCGTCCGCGGGCGGCGGTGGCGGCGGGCCGGCCGCGGCCTCGGCGGACGCGAGGGCGAGGCGGGGCGACGGGTCGTCCAGGAAGTCGGCCGTGGGCACGTAGAAGAGGCCGCCGGTGACCGCCGTCGAGAAGTCCAGGATGCGGTCGTGGTTGCCCGGCGGGTCGCCGATGAACATGTTCTCCAGCATCTTCTCGATGACGGCGACGTCGCCGACGTAGCCGATGAAGTAGGTGCCGAACTCGTCGGCGCCGATCGAGCCGAACGGCATGTTGTCGCGCACGATCTGGTGCTGCGTCCCGTCGGCGTCCTCGATCGTGTTCAGCGCGACGTGCGAGTTCGACGGCTTCACCTCGTCCGGCAGCTCGATGTCGCTGAGCTTCTCGCGGCCCATCGCCCGTTCCTGCGCCTCGACCGGCAGGGAGTTCCAGCCCCGCATGTCGTGGACGTACTTCTGCACGACGACGTAGCTCCCGCCGGCGAAGGCCGGGTCCTCGTCGCCGACGGTCACGGCGACGACGGCGTCCGGGCCCGACGGGCTCTCGGTGCCGTCGACGAAGCCGAGCAGGTCCCGCTCGTCGAAGTACCGGAAGCCGTGCACCTCGTCGGCGACGTCGGCGTGCCCGGCGAGCCGGGTCATGAGCTGCCGCGCCAGCTCGAAGCACAGGTCCGCGCGGCGGGCCCGCAGGTGGAACAGCAGGTCGCCGGGTGTCGACACCGCCGTGTGGACGGCGCCGGTCAGTACCCGGAACGGGTGCAGGCCGATCGGGCGGGGCGGGCCGTAGAGCCGGTCCCACAGGTGCGCGCCGATGCCGGTCACGCAGCTCAGGCCGTCCCCCGGGGCCCGGAAGCCCACGGCGCGCGTCAGGCCCGCGATGTCGGGCAGCAGCCCGCGCACCGCGTCCTCGCCGCCCGGCCGGACGGTCACCACCAGGAAGATCGCCGCCGTCGCGGGCGGCGCCAGCACGTCCTGCGGCTGTCCCTGCTGCGGCATCGCGTCCCCCCGGTCGTCAGCGCCGATCTACCCCGGGCGCCGCGCCGGTGAAACCGGGCCGGAGCGGGATGGACGCAGTCTTGCCCGTGGTGACGGCGAACCTTGGCACGGACGGCGCGGACGGCGCGGACGGCGCGGGCGTTTCGCCGGTGCCGATCCGCTCATCAGGTCTCGAACCGGACGCACGTTCCGTACGCGATGTACTGGGTCTCGGTGTGGATGCGCATGACGTCGGTCGTGGTGAAGTCGGTGCGGCCCACCACGTTCGGGACCGCGAGAAGGCACACCCCCATGACCGCGTCGGGCCGGAGGTCGGCGCTGGCGCGTTCGAGGTTGGTGAATGCGGACTCGGGGCTCGACGCGGGCTGGCCCGCCCTGATCCCCAGCGTGGTGACGCCTTCCTGGTCGTCCGGGATGCGGTCCGTCGTGTACATCGGTGTGCTCACCGGTGATTGATGCCCACGCCGCGCCGAAGCCTTATCAGGGGGCATTCATGGCTCGGGAAACTTCGCGTGCCGTCCGCGCGGCGCGGCGCGATGCCGCGTGCGGCGGGCCGGCCGCCCGGCCCCCCGCACGCG
>NZ_JBEYYT010000565.1:0-5148 GCF_040645715.1 Spirillospora sp. NPDC046719
TGCGCTCGCTGGCGCTCGCTCCGCGGGCCTGCCCGTGGCTGGGGCTGGGGTCCGGCCTTCCGGGCCGGTGTTCAGCCGGGCCTTCCGTTTCTGGTTCAGCCGGGTCTTTCGTGCCTTGGTCTTACTGGGCGGTGATGCGGTCCAGGGGCGGGGGTGCGATGGTGCCCTGGGCGGTCAGATAGGCGACGAAGCCGTCCAGGTCGATCGGGCCTAGGACCTGGTCCTTGCCCTGGGTGAACGTGGTGAAGCCGTCGCCGCCGCCCAGCAGGAAGTTGTTCGCGGCGACCTTGTAGGTGGCGGCCGGGTCCACGGCGGCGCCGTCGACCGTGATGTTCGAGACGCGGTCGCCGGCCGGCCGGGAGCGGTCGATGGTGAAGTGCAGGTTCGCGGACGGCTGGAGGATCTTCTCGCCCGCGGACGTCCACTGCTGCTCCAGCAGGGCGTCGAGCTGCGCGCCGGTCAGCGACGTCACGCCGAGCACGTTGCTGAACGGCTGGACGGCGAACGCCTCGCCGTAGGTGACGACGCCGTCGCCCTCCGAGCCGCTCGCCTTGTAGGTGAGGTCGGTCCGGACGCCGCCGGGGTTCATCAGCGCGACCTGGGCGCCCTTGTCCTTCATCGCGGCGAGCTGGGAGTCGGCGATGACGTCGCCGAGCGTGGTCTCGCCGGCGGCGGACGGGATGCGGGTGAGATCGGCGGTGATCTTGCCGATGGGCTTGTCGGCGATCACGCTGACCCGGTCCTTCCAGGTCTGCACGAACCGCTGCGTCGCCGGGTCCGGCGGGACGTCGCGGGTGACGACGTGGTTGTCGGCCGTCATCGACGAGCGGACGATGTCGTCGGTGCGCCGGTCGACCTTGAAGTCGACCTGGGTGATGATCCGGCCGAACGAGGAGCCGGACGAGTAGAGCCGCGGCCGGCCGTCCGGGCCCTTCACCGTGCAGACGTACTGCTGGTGGGTGTGGCCGGAGAGGACGACGTCGATGTCCGGGTCGGCCTGCTGGGCGATCCGGGTGCCCGCGCCGGGGACCACGCCGCAGTCGTCGGGCTTCTCGCCGGCGGTGACGTTGTCGCCCTCGTGGACGAGGAGCACCATCGCGTGGACGCCGCGCTCCTTCAGCTCCTTGGCGGCCTTGTTCGCGGCGTCGACCTCGTCGTCGAACCGCAGGCCCTTGACGCCGTCGGCGGTGACGATGGTCGGCGTCGTCTTGGTGACGACGCCGATGAAGCCGACCTTGACGCCGTTGATCCGGCGGATCGTCCAGGGGTCGAGGAGCGGCTTGTTCTCCTTCTCCAGCAGCACGTTCGCCGCCAGGTAGTCGAACTTCGCGCCCTTCCACTCGCCCGCGGGGGAGCAGCCGTCGACGGGGTGGCAGCCGCCGTTCTGGATGCGCAGCAGCTCCTGGTAGCCCTCGTCGAACTCGTGGTTCCCGACGGCCGACGCGGTGAGCCCGATGTCGTTCATGAACTGGACGGACGGCTCGTCGTGGAACGCCGCCGAGATCAGCGGGGACGCGCCGATCAGGTCGCCCTGCGCGACCGTGAGCGTGTCGCGGTTGCGCAGCTGCTTCAGGTGCGCGGCGACGTAGGCGGCGCCGCCCGCGGGGACGGAGTTCCCGTTCTCGTCGATGGCGGTGCCGCTGCTGCCCGTCGGGGGCTCCAGGTTGCCGTGGAAGTCGTTCAGCGCGAGCAGGCGCACGGACGCCGGGGGCTCGGGGTGCGCGGACGCGGGTTGCGCGGCCAGTCCCGCCGCCACCAGCCCCGCGGTGGCGCCTGCCAGGAGGGTGCGTCGTCGGATCATGGGCTGGACGCTAGAGAGGCCGGGCATCCGGCGATCGGCGGAGTGATGACGGTTCTGTGACAACTTGACCAGGGCGGCGGGCGGTTAGGGTGTGATCATGGACGAGCTGCGGGCGGACGAGGCGGAGCAGGTGGGGGCGCTGGTCGAGGCGGCCGCCGGAGCCGACGGCGTGGCGCCGCTGTCGGAGCACGCGCTGCTCGCGCTGCGCGCCGGGCGCGGGGCTCTGATGGTCCGCGACGGCGGCGCGGTCGCCGGCTACGCGCATCTCGATCCGGCGACGGAGGACGAGCCCGCCGCAGGCGAGCTGGTCGTGCACCCCGACCACCGGCGGCGCGGGCATGGGCGCGCGCTGCTGCGGGCGCTGCGCGAGAAGGCCGGCGGGCCGCTGCGCGTGTGGGCCCACGGCGATCTGCCGGCCGCCGCGGGGCTCGCCGAGTCCGAGGGGATGGCCCGTGTGCGCGCGCTGTTCCAGATGCGCCGTCCCGCCGAGGGGCCGCTGCCCGAGCCGGCGGTCGCCGAGGGCGTCCGGCTGCGCACGTTCGAGCCGGGGCGCGACGAGGAGGCGTGGCTGCGCGTGAACGGCCGCGCGTTCGCCGACCATCCCGAGCAGGGCGCCTGGACGATCGAGGACGTCCGGGAGCGCGAGGCGGAGGACTGGTTCGACCCGTCCGGCTTCTTCCTGGCCGAGCGCGGCGGCGAGCTCGCCGGGTTCCACTGGACGAAGGTGCATCCCGGCGGCATCGGCGAGGTGTACGTGGTGGGCGTCGACCCGGACGCGCAGGGCCTCGGCCTGGGCCGGACCCTCACGCTCGCCGGGCTGCACCATCTGCGCGACACCGGGCTCGCGCAGTTCATGCTCTACGTGGACGAGTCCAACACGGCGGCCGTCCGGCTCTACGAGTCGCTGGGGTTCACCCGGTTCGCGGTCGACGTGATGTACGGCGCTCCCGAGTGATGTCAAGGAATCATTGACACGGCAAGGATGTCAAGGAATCCTTGACATCATGACCCCTCCTGCCCGTGCCCTGATCGGCGTCGCCGGCCTGCCGGTCGTGGCGATCCTCCTGGTCCTCCAGGCCATGTACGACAGCGTGGTGCTGTGGGCGGCGTTCGTCGCCGTGTCGTTCGCGGTCTTCGTCGTCGGCGTGGTGGCGGCGGCGGGCGCGGTCCGCCCGGGCGGGTCCGTTGCGGACGCCGCCCGCCTCGACGAGCTGGAGCCGCTGCCCGCCCGCGACGAGGACGGCCGGTGAGCGCGTTCCTTGCCGATGAGCAGGCGGACGCGATCCGCGAGGCCGTCGCCGAGGCCGTCCTGTCGGCGAGCGAGCAGGGACGCAAGGGCCTCGACAGCGACCCGGACGCCTCCCTGCTGATGGTCGCCGCGTCGGCCGTCGCGGCGGAGGAGACCAGCAGGCTGCTGCGCCAGTCGATCACCGGCGCGCGCGCCGCCGGGCACAGCTGGGAGGCCCTCGGCGGGCTGCTCGGCATCAGCCGCCAAGCCGCCCAGCAGCGGTTCGGCGCCTCCGTGGCGGCGGCCAAGGGGTCCGTCCCGGACGGCGGCCCCACCCGCAGGGTGCTGCGGCCGCTGCACGCCTTCAACGAGATGGAGGCGCTGGAGAAGGAGGGCCGCCGAGGCTGGCACGCCGTCGACTACGGCTACCTCTTCCATCTGGTCGAGGCGTCGCCGGACAAGTGGGAGCACCGGCGCCTGTGGTGGCCGTCGCGCCGCCGCCGTCGCGCGCTGGAGGAGCAGGGCTGGGAGCTCATCGTCCCGTCCGACTTCGACTCGCCGTGGGCCTACTACAAGCGCCGCCTGGACGAGCCCGCCGATCCGCGGTGACCGGAGGCGGTGCCGCGCCGCCGCCGGAACCTCCGGCGGCGGTCCGGATCCGTCTCCGTGGCCGGACCGCGCCGGTTCCCGGTGTCCGTTCCGGCAAACCCGCATGACCTTCTCCGCACGGGCTTTTGGCATGCCTGAGCTGCGCTGTTAACCCGGCGGCCACGCCAAATCGGGACATTCTTCGTAATAGGGCCTGGCCTCGTTCATTCTCCGTTCACCTGGATCGGGGTGTCCGGTCACCTCGCCTGCCTACCGTCGCATCCGACGGCGACCCCACCACCTGGTCAAACCGTGCCAGTGCGGCGGTCGGGGGACCCGCCCGACGAATCCAAGAGGAGACCTCCCGGTGAAGAACGGTTCTCGGCTCGCCGCCCTCGGCGGTGTGGTCGTCGCTGGGGCGCTGGCCCTGTCCGCCTGCGGCAGTGACGACAACAACGGCGGCAACACCACGGGTGCGAACAGCCCAGCGGCCGCAAACATCGACTGCGCGAAGGGCGCGATCAACGCGGCCGGGTCGAGCGCGCAGAAGAACGCGATCGAGGAGTGGACGAAGGTCTACACCAGCAAGTGCTCGGGCGCCAACATCAACTACAACCCGAGCGGCTCGGGCGCGGGCGTCCAGGCGTTCACCTCCGGTCAGGTCGCCTTCGCCGGTTCCGACTCGGCGCTCAAGCCCGAGGAGCACGGCCCCGCCGACGCGCGCTGCAAGACCGGCAAGGCGATCGACCTGCCGATGGTGCCCGGCCCGATCGCGGTCGTCTACAAGCTCAACGGGGTCGACGGCCTCCAGCTGTCGCCGAAGACGCTCGCGGGCATCTTCGCCGGCAAGATCACCAAGTGGAACGACGCGGCGATCGCCAAGGAGAACAGCGGCGCCAAGCTGCCGTCCTCCGAGATCAAGACGCTGCACCGCTCGGACGACTCCGGCACCAGCGACAACTTCACCAAGTACCTGAAGGCCACCGCGCCCGACGTGTGGTCGTTCGAGCCCGGCAAGAAGTGGGTCGCCCCCGGCGGCCAGGGCCTGAAGGGCTCCGACGGCATCTCCACCGCGCTGAAGCAGACCGAGGGCTCGATCTCCTACGTCGAGCTGTCGTTCGCCAGCAACAACAGCCTGCAGACGGCGAAGCTGCAGAACGGCGCCGGCGAGTACACCGAGATCAGCCCGGAGAGCGCCTCCAAGGCCGTCCAGGGCGCGCAGATCGTCGGCACCGGCAACGACCTCGCGCTGAAGCTGGACTACGGCACCAAGGTCGCGGGCGCCTACCCGCTGGTCCTCGTGACCTACGAGATCGCCTGTGAGAAGGGCCTGCCCGCCGAGCAGGCGAAGTTCGTCAAGTCCTTCCTGACCTACATCTCCAGCCCCGAGGGGCAGCAGTCGCTGACCGCCCAGGGCTACGCCCCGCTGCCCGACAACATCGCCACCAAGGTGCGCGAGACGGTCAAGGGCCTGTCCTGACCGGCGAGGACTCCGGCACCAGCCACAGCCCCGCCGCCGGTGATCCCGGCG
>NZ_JBEYYT010000566.1:0-5143 GCF_040645715.1 Spirillospora sp. NPDC046719
GGTGCTGGCGGCCAGCCCGGAGGCGGTGGAGCGTCCTCGATCAGCCCGAACAGGTCCCGTCCGGCCAGCTCCCGGCCGAGATCAGGACGCCGCAGCAGGCCCTCGCCGATGTCGCCGGGAAGGTAGGTGGTGTCCAGCGACAGCGGCTCGCCCTCCAGCCGCCGCAGCCGCTCCACGCGCACCGCGCCCGCGCCGGGCGGCAGCGCGAGCCGGGCCGCCACCGCCGGCGGGGGCACCGGGACCCGGCCGATCTCGCGGACCTCGTTGGTGACCGTGCCGTGCCCGGTGAGCGCCTCCGCCAGCCCAGCCAGCCGGTCCAGCCCGTGCCCGTGCTTGGCCGCCACCACCGTGGTGCCCACCCCGCGCCGCCGCGTGATCAGGCCCTCCGCCCGCAGCAGCGCCAGCGCCTCGCGGACGGCGTTGCGGGACGCGCCGAGCCGCTCGCCCAGCTCCCGCTCGCCCGGCAGCGTCCCGCCGGGGAACGCGCCGCCGGTGATCTGCTGGCGCAGCACGTCGGCGGCCTGCCGGGCCCGCTCGGCCCGCGGCCGCGACGACACCCACTCGCCCCGCCCCGCCCGCGGCGTCCCGCCCATGCCCCTCCCTCGGTCCGGATGGCCGGCGCGCCCGTCCCACGCGGACGGCCCGGCCCCTCCAGGATGCCGCAACGAGATTACGCCACTGTTACGCCACCCTGTTTGACCTGCATTAACGCCCCACCAGGAGCTATATGGAGGGCGCTGGTCACTTCGGCCACCCGCAGAGACCGAGACCAGGCCGCACACCGCTGCGCGGCACCCCGCGATCTGGCATCCTGCCCGGGAGAGCGATCTCGTCCGGCGACCGCGGGAGGCCCTGTGCGCTACGTGCTGATGATCTGCAGCGACGAGACCGCCGGGACCGATCCGGAGGAGGCCGCCGCCACCGGCTGCGGCGGCTGGTCGGAGGAGATGACCCGGCGCGGCGTGGTGTACGGCGGCGCCGGGCTCGCCCCCGCCGACACCGCCACCACCGTGAAGGTCCGCGACGGCGAGGTGCTGCTCACCGACGGGCCGTTCGCCGAGACCAAGGACCAGGTCGGCGGGTTCAGCCTCATCGAGTGCGCCGACCTGGACGAGGCCGTCGAGATCGCCGCCCGGCACCCCTGGGCCCGGCTCGGCCAGATCGAGATCCGCCCCGTCCACGAACCGTGACCCGCCCCGCCCCGCCACCCGGCCCGCCACCCGCCGAACCGGCCCCCGGCGCGGATGCGAACGCGGCGGCCGCCGCGGCCGCCGCCGAGGCGTTCCGCACTGAATGGGGACAGATCGTCGCCACCCTGATCCGCATGACCGGCGACTGGGACCTCGCCGAGGACTGCTCGCAGGACGCCTTCACCGCCGCCCTGCGCCGCTGGCCCCGCGACGGCGTCCCCGACCGCCCCGGCGCCTGGCTCACCACCACCGCCCGCAACCGCGCCGTGGACCGGCTCCGCCGCGACGCCGCCGGCGCCGACCGCCTCCGCCGGGCCGCCCTCACCGCCCCCGCCCCGCACGCCGACGGCATCCCCCACGAGGACGGGTTCGGTGACGACCGGCTGCGGCTGATGTTCACCTGCTGCCATCCCGCGCTCGCGCCCGACGCCCGCGTCGCGCTCACCCTGCGCACCCTCGCCGGGCTCACCACCGCCGAGATCGCGCGCGCGTTCCTGGTCTCCGAGCCCGCGATGTCCAAGCGCCTCACCCGCGCCAAACGCAAGATCCGCGCCGCCCGCGTCCCCTACCGCGTTCCGCCGCCGCACCTGCTGCCCCGCCGCCTCGGCGCCGTCCTCGCCGTGCTGTACCTGCTGTTCAACGAGGGGTACACCGCCGGGGACGACGGTGCGGGGAACGGGCCCGAGCGGCGCCGGCTGAGCGCCGAGGCGATCCGGCTGGCGCGCGTGCTGGCCGCGCTGATGCCCGCCGAGCCCGAACCGCGCGGCCTGCTGGCCCTGATGCTGCTGCACGACGCGCGCGCCGCCGCCCGCGTCGACGCCACCGGCACCCTCGTCACGCTCGAGCACCAGGACCGCGCCCGCTGGGACGCGGCCGGGATCGAGGAGGGAACGCGGATCCTGGACGCCGCGCTCCTCGACGCCCGCGCCGCCGGACGCCCCGCCGGGCCCTACCTGGTGCAGGCCGCCATCGCCGCCTGCCACGCCACCGCCCCCGACGCCGCCTCCACCGACTGGCCGCAGATCGCCGCGCTCTACGACGTCCTCGCCCGCCTCGCCCCCACCCCCGTCGTCGCGCTCAACCGCGCCGTCGCCGTCGGCATGGCCCGCGGCCCCCGCGCCGGCCTCGAGCTGGTCGAACGGCTGGAGCGGGAAGGCGCCCTGGACGGCTACCACCTGCTGCCGGCCACCCGCGCCGACCTGCTGCGCCGCCTGGGACGCCGCGCCGAGGCCGCCGTCGCCTACCGCGCCGCCCACGCCCTGGCCCCGGGCGATGCCGACCGCCGCTACCTGGCCCGCCGCCTCGCCGAGGTCACCGCGCCCGACGCGGCGCCCGACGCGGCGCCCGACGCGGCGCCCGACGCGGCGCCCGACGCCGGAGCCGGGCGGGGCTGACCGGCACGGCACGTCCGGGAACCCGGCAAGAAGAAACAAGAAGAAAATCGGGCGGAGGTGTCCGTTCGCGGCCCGCCCGTACGTCGGTGACGCGAACGGGCCGCGCACAGCAGCCCGCCAGAGGCGACCGACGCACCCGAAAGGACACCGCTCATGGACACCGTGCACTTCATGGACACCGTGCACTCCAAGGACGGCACCCCCATCGCCTACGACCGCACCGGCCGAGGACCGGCCCTGGTGTGCGTGGGCGGCGCGCTCAACGACCGCGGATCGGCCGCCGCCCTCGCCGGCCTGCTCGCCTCCCGCCGCACCGTCATCGCCTACGACCGCCGGGGACGCGGCGACAGCGGCGACAGCGCCCCTTACGCCGTCGACCGCGAGATCGAGGACCTGGCCGCCGTCATCGACGCCGCCGGCGGCCAGGCCGCGGTGTACGGGATGTCGTCGGGCGCCGTGCTGGCCCTGCGGGCCGCCGCGCACGGACTGCCCATCACCCGCCTCGCCCTCTACGAACCCCCGTTCACCCCCGACGAGCCGGACCGCGTCCGGCGCACCCGCGACCAGGCCGCCGAGCTGAACCGCCGCCTGCGACAGGGCCGCCCCGGCGACGCCCTGGAGCTGTTCATGACCGGCGTCGGCATGCCCGCCGAACTCCTCGCCCAGATGCGCCGCGCCCCGATGTGGCCCGCACTGGAGGCGCTCGCGCCGACCCTGGCCTACGACTCGGCCGTCATGGACGACGCCGCCGGAGGCGTCCTGCCCGCCGCGACCGCCGCCGCCGTCACCGTCCCGGCGCTGGTGCTGGCCGGCGGCGCGAGCCCGGCCTGGATGCGCGACGCCGCCCGGCGCCTCGCCGCCCTGCTGCCCGCGGGCGCGCACCGCGTCCTGGACGGCCAGACCCACGACGTCGCCCCCGACGTCCTGGCCCCCGCCCTGGAGGACTTCCTCAGCACATGACCCCGAAAGCCCCGGGGTGCGGCCCGCCCGGGGGCCGCGCCCCGGCGCCGGACGTCCGTCAGACCGGAACCTCGACATGGCCGGGCGCGCCGCGCACCACGGCGGCGCGGCCCGCGGTGACCTGCGCCGCCCACGCCTCGAACGCCTCCACCTCCGCCAGCGGCACCGCCACGTCCGCCTCCACCGCGTCGCCGTAGCGCACGTCCGACGGCTGGACGCCGCGCCCATGCAGATCCCCCAGGAACCGGCCCGCCAGCGCGTGCTCCACCCGCACCGTCACCGTCAGCACCGGCCGCAGCTCCACCACCCCGACCGCGTCGACCGCCTCCGACACCGCCTGCCCGTAGGCGCGCACCAGCCCGCCCGCGCCGAGCTTCACCCCGCCGAAGTAGCGGGTGACCACCGCGACCGTGCCGGTCAGGCCCCGCCGCACCAGCACCTCCAGCATCGGGATCCCCGCCGTCCCGGCCGGCTCCCCGTCGTCGCTGCTCTTGGTGATCTCGCCGTGCTCGCCGACGACGTACGCCGAGCAGTTGTGGGTGGCGTCGCGGTGCGCGCGGCGGTGCCGCGCCAGGAACTCCACCGCCTCGGCCTCGTCCGCCGCGCGCGCCAGCGTGCACACGAACCGGGACCGGCGGATCTCCAGCTCGCGGGAGCCCCCGCCTCTGATCATGCGCATGTCGGCCCCAAGTCTAGGCGCCGCACCGGACGGAGGGCCGGGGTCAGCCCTTGGGGAACGGCCACGGGTTCGGCGCGCACCCGTACAGCGACTTGGTCTGCTGCACCATCACCGGCGCGGGACGCCCCTTGCCCGGGCACTGCAGGTGGCCGTGCCCGAGCGCGTGCCCGACCTCGTGGTTGATCACGTACTCGCGGTAGGAGGCCAGGTCGCGGCCGTAGGACGCGGCGCCCTCGCCGTAGCGCAGGGCGTTGATGACCGAGCGGTTCCCCTGCCGGCACGACAGCTCCCCGCCGGTGACCAGCGGCGCGCACATCCGGTCGGTGAGCGCCGGGCTCGACAGCGACACCCGGAACCGCACCGGCCCGCGGCTCACCCGCTCGAACCGCATGGTGCCGCCGTGCCCCCAGCTGCGCGGGTCGTTGAGGACCCGCTGCACCTCCGCCGCGAACTCCGCGCCCGTGATCGGCAGGCCCCGCTCGACCTCCACCGTGTACCGGACGAGGGTGCCGCGCGTCCCCTTCGGCTTCGCCGTGCCCGGGACCACGGCGTACCGGCCGCTCGCCGACCGGGGGATCCGGACGCGGGGCGGCTGGCGGCGGCCGTTCACCACCGGCCCCTTCACCGCCGTCCTGCCCGCCCGACCCGTCCCGCCCGGGGTCCGCCCGGACGCCTGCGGTGACGACGACGCCGACACCGCCTCCGACGTCGGGGCGGCGGCCGGGGCGCGGTCGTCGTCGTGGCCGAGCGTCAGCCAGGCGCCGCCGGCGGCACCGACGCCCAGCACCGCGGCGACGCCGACCGCCATCACCGCGGTACGACGGCGGCGCGGCCTACCGCCCGGCGAGCGGGAGGGGGCGGAAGGGTCCTGGAGGTCGTGCACGGCGCTCCGCTCGGCCAGGGCGCCCGCGGGCGTCCGG
>NZ_JBEYYT010000567.1:0-5121 GCF_040645715.1 Spirillospora sp. NPDC046719
CGCGCGACCTGGCCCGCGCGGGCGTCTGCCTGATCCCCGAGGGTCGGGGCGTGTTCCCCAACCTCTCGGTGCGCGACAACCTGCTGATGATGACCTTCACGGGCCGCGGCCGCGCGGAGATCGAGGAGGCCGCCTTCGCGCGGTTCCCCGTCCTCGCCCGGCGCGCCTCGCAGACCGCCGGGACCCTGTCCGGCGGCGAGCAGCAGATGCTCGCCCTCGCCCGGGGACTGGCCACCGACCCCGCCGTGCTGCTGCTCGACGAGCTGTCCATGGGGCTGGCGCCGCTGGTCGTCGGACGGCTGTACGAGCAGGTCGCCGAGGTCGCCCGCCAGGGGGTGGCGGTGCTGGTCGTCGAGCAGTTCGCCGCCGCCGTCCTCGGGATCGCCGACCACGCCGCCGTGCTGGTGCGCGGCCGGATCGAACGGCGGGGGCGTCCGGACGACGGGCTCCGCGCCGACCTGTCCGCTCTCTACCTGGGGAGTTCCACATGAGTCCGACCGAGACGAGACCCACCGAGCCGAGCCGCGAGGAGCGCGGCGGCGGCGCGGACGCCCCGGAGGAGGCGCCTGGCGCGCAGACGCGGGCGGACCGCTTCGTCCGGGAACTGGCGGAGCTGAAGATCCCCGACCCGGCGGCGGGCCGGGCCGGGCTGTGGCTGCGCCTCGGCGCGGTGCTGATGGCCGCCGGCGTGGCGCTCGCGGTGACCGCCTACCTCGTCTCCCACGGCACCCGCGACCCGCTCCTGCAGCGGGACGCGATCACGCTCGGCCTCGGCGGGGTCACCGCCGCCGTCGCCGGGTCCGCGCTGTTCCTGCGCTACTCGCTGACCGGGTTCCTGCGGTTCTGGATGGCCCGGCAGTCCTACGACATCGCCCAGCTCACCGACCGCCTGCTCGAGAGGGAGGTCCGCAAATGACCGCACCGGCACCGCGCACCGGCGACCAGCTCGCCAGCACCGTCTGCGGCACGCGCGTGATCGTCGTGCGCGCGCCCGCCGAGGGCGCGCCGGAGATCGCCTGCGGCGGCAGCCCGATGGTGCCCGCCTCCTCCCAGGGGGACGCGGCGGCGCCCTCCGGGGGAGGGGAGGCCGCGACGCTCATCGGCAAGCGCTACGTCGACGCTGCCGGGACCCTCGAACTGCTCTGCACCCGCTCCGGAGCGGGCGAGCTCACCTGCGGGGGCGTCCCGATGACCCTCAAGACGGCCAAGCCGCTGCCCGCCTCCGACTGAAGGGAACGCCATGAACCGCGACGACATGATCCTCATCAGCGTCGACGACCACATCATCGAGCCGCCCGACATGTTCGTGAACCACCTGCCGAAGAGGTACCAGGACGACGCGCCCCGGCTCGTCCACCGCGAGGACGGCAGCGACGTCTGGAAGTTCCGCGACACCGTCATCCCGAACGCGGCGCTCAACGCCGTCGCCGGCCGGCCGAAGGAGGAGTACGGGCTGGAGCCGCAGGGGCTGAACGAGATCCGGCCCGGCTGCTACGACGTGGACGAGCGGGTGAAGGACATGAACGCCGGGGGGATCCTGGCGTCGATGAACTTCCCCTCGTTCCCGGGGTTCGCGGCGCGGTTGTTCGCCACCGAGGACTCCGACTTCTCCCTCGCCCTGGTGCGGGCGTACAACGACTGGCACATCGATGAGTGGTGCGGGGCGTATCCGGGGCGGTTCATTCCGATGGCGCTGCCGGTGATCTGGGACCCGCAGCTGTGCGCCGACGAGGTCCGCCGGGTGGCGGCCAAGGGCTGCCACTCGCTGACCTTCAGCGAGAACCCGGCGGCGATGGGCTACCCCAGCTTCCACAGCGACCACTGGGACCCGCTGTGGCAGGCGCTGGTCGACACCGGGACCATCCTCAACGTGCACATCGGCTCTTCGGGCCGCCTGTCGATCCCGGCCGTCGACTCCCCGCCGGACGTGATGATCACGCTGCAGCCGATGAACATCGTGCAGGCCGCCGCCGACCTGCTGTGGTCCCGCGTCATCAAGGAGTACCCGGACATTAGGATCGCGCTGTCGGAGGGCGGGACCGGCTGGATCCCCTACTTCATGGAGCGGGTCGACCGGACCTTCGAGATGCACGCCACCTGGACCCTGCAGGACTTCGGCGGCAAGCTCCCCAGCGAGGTGTTCCGCGAGCACTTCCTCACCTGTTTCATCAGCGACCCCCTCGGGGTGCGGCTGCGGCACGACATCGGCATCGACAACATCTGCTGGGAGGCCGACTACCCCCACAGCGACTCGATGTGGCCCGGCGCCCCCGAGGAACTGCACGAGGTGCTGGAACGCTGCGAAGTGCCCGACGACGACATCGACAAGATGACGCACCAGAACGCGATGCGCTGGTACCACTTCGACCCGTTCAGCCACATCCCGCGCGAGCAGGCCACCGTCGGCGCGCTGCGCAAGGCCGCCGAGGGCCACGACGTCTCCATCCAGTCCCGCAGCGCCCGGCTGATCGCGCCGGAGGAGAAGCTGGAGGCGTACCGGTCGCGGGCGCGCGCGGCCACCGCGGCGCAGTGAGCGGGACGGGCGCGTAGGCGGACCGCAGGCCACGGAGAACACCGGACGGCGAGGGGGCGCGGCCGGCCCGCAGGTTACCGATGAGTGACCCTTGTCACACGCGGCAAACCAACCTAATGTACCTTCAGTAGGTTTTGCGGAGGGGGTCCGGTGACCGATCAGCGGCCGTACGCCGCGCTCCTCGCCAAGGGCGAGGACCGCAGGCAGCTCATCCTGGCGGTGGCGCAGCGGCTGCTGCGCACCTACGGATGGCGCGGCATCACGCTCGGCCAGATCGCCCGGGAGGCGGGGGTCAGTCCCGCGGGCCTGCTGCACCACTTCGAGTCCAAGGAGCACCTGCTGAACGCGGCGCTCGACGTCCGGGACGCCCACGACGACGCCAGGGCGGACCGGACGTCGGACGACATCGTCGGGCAGTTGCGCCAGGTTCCCCGGCGGTTCGAGGAGACCCCGGACCTGATCGGGATGTTCGCGGTCCTCCAGATGGAGAACCTGGACCCCGCCGCCCCGCTGCACGACCGGTTCCTCGGCCGGCACCGCGCGGCGGTCGAGACCATCGCCGAGACCATCAGGCGCGGCCAGCGCACGGGCCGGTACCGCACCGACCTGGATCCGGCCGTCAAGGCCGTGGAGATCGCCGCCTTTCTCAACGGGATAGAGGCATCATGGCTGCTCGACCCTTCGATTCCGCTGACCGAGGTCTTCAAGGAGTACACCGACTCGCTCGCCCGGCAGCTCGCCCCGCCCGCAGACTCTCGCTGAGAAGCCGCCTCCTGGTCGTCGCGCCGAGCATGGCGGACGCGGTCCGTTGCGCGGGCGGCTGGCTCTTCGACCGCGTGGCGGCCGGGTGGGACGTCACCGTCCTCACCGCGGACCACGCCGACCCCCGCCCGCTGCGCATCCTCGGCGCCCGCCCCGCCGACCTGCAGTGCGCCCTCTCCTCGCCCGTCCGCGGCCCGCGGCCGCGGGCCATCGCGGTCTGCGGCGGCCTGTACGGATCGGACCCGCGCGTCCGCCGGATGGTGGCGCGGGCCCTGGACGAGCTGGTGGAGATCACGCTGTGGGACGGCACGGCCCCCGCGGCGGAGCCGGCGGGCCCCGCCGGGGAGGGGCCGGGGGAGGGCGAGTGGCTGCCGCACCGGCTCAGCGTGGCCGCGCGCGCCTTCAAGGCCCAGGCCATGGCGGCCGCCTGCGTCCCCGCCGACGCCGCCGGCGCGACCGAGTTCTTCCGCAGGCGCGAGCCGGTCCGGGCCTGAGAACGGATCAGCCGAGGGCGGATCAGCCGAGGGCCGCGAGGATGTGCGGCAGGTCGACCGTCGTACGGATGCCGGGCCGCGCCGCGCAGACGGCGGGCACCGCGTTCACGGCGCGGTTGGCCGTGTAGGCGGGGGACACGGCGGCCATCCGCTCGATGGGCACCGGGAAGCGCATGTCGATGTCGAGCGGGGCGTCGCCGTCGACCGCGATGTGCCAGCCCGTCGCGCGGACGTCCCACCCGGGGTCCAGGTCGGCGGTGCAGTACCAGACGGCGCGGAAGCGCAGCACCGCCCGGCCGTCGCGGACGCCGGAGACCGTGATCCGCTGCGCCGCGACCGTGCCGGCCTCCAGCTCGCCGGCGGCGATGCGGACGGCGCGGCGGGCGGTGGCGACCTCCCCGTCCGCCTCCAGCGAGTCGAGGGGCATCGACAGCGCGTCGGCGACCAGGCGCAGCGAGGGGCCGAAGCTGACCCGTCCGTGGGACAGCCGCCGCTCGTCGAACGCCGAGGGCGGCCTGCCGAACCCCATCACGTCGAACAGCAGGCCCGGCGAGTCGCGCCGGGAGAGGTCCGCGAACTCGCTGATCGTCAGGCCGTCGAGCCGCCGCTGGATGGACGCGAGTGTCAGCGGGACCGCCTCGCTGATGAAGCCGGGGCTGCTCCCGGTGCTGTGGATCGAGGTGCCCCCGCGCGCGCAGGCGGCCTCGACCCGCTCGCGGACCTCGGGCGGGACGCTGCCCGGGTGGTGGAACTCGCCGCGCGTGGTGACGACGTTGGCGCCGGACTCCAGCAGCCGGCACACCTCGCCGACGTCCAGCGCGCGGGGCATGTAGAGCACGCAGTCGGCGCCGAGCCCCAGGATCTCGCCGGCGTCGCGGGTGGCGGTGACGCCGGTGGGGCCGAGGCCGCACAGCTCGCCGGCGTCCGTCCCGGCCTTGTCCGGCGAGTGGACGTACACGCCCGCCAGGTCCAGCGCCGGATGCTCGATGACGCCGCGGAGGGCGCGGGCGCCGATGTTCCCGGTGGCCCACTGGACGACGCGGTGCTTCACGAGGACCGCCCGGCGAGGTGCGCGATGGCCATGCGAGACTCCTATTCTCTATTTCGAGAATGCTAATCTCTCAGGCTGAGACGGTCAATGTCCGCAGCGGTCGGGCGCGCGGTCGGCAGACCGGGGAGCGACGAGGAGGCAGGGATGCGCATCGGGTTCGTCGGCGCGGGGCGGATGGGCCGCCCCATGGTGGGACGCCTCGTCGAGGCGGGGCACGAGGTTCGCGCGCTGGGCCGCTCGGCCGCCGCGCGCGCCTCGCTCGAGGCGGCGGGGGCGCGGGC
>NZ_JBEYYT010000568.1:0-5094 GCF_040645715.1 Spirillospora sp. NPDC046719
CTGGCGCTCGCTCCGCGTGCCTGCCCGTGGGCCGTGGCTGAGGCTCAGACCGCCGGGTCGGGGTTCACACCGCCAGGCCGAGGGTTTTTGCTGGCACGGGCCACGGGGCGTCCTAGCGCAGGCTGAGGCCCAACCCGCCGGGCCGGGTGCGTAGTGACCAGGCCGAGGCGGGTCTGGTGTGGCTCGGGGTGTCCTGGTGCGGGCCGGGCTTCGGCCTGCGGGGGCCGGCTCACCCTGCCGAGCCTGTGGGGCGGGGCTTGGCTTGCGGGGGCGGGTCAGAGGGTGGTGCGGAGGTCGCCGTTGGGGGCGGCTACCAGGACGGGGGCCTTGGGGCCCAGGTCGCGGACGGCGGCCACGTCGGCGGGGTCGGCGGTCTCGGCGGCGGTGACGACCGCGGCGGCCTCGAGGTCCTCGGCGCCGCTGGAGACGGCCATCGCGACCGCGACCTTGAGGGCCGACAGCTTCAGCGACGGCAGGTCCACGCTCGTGGCGGAGTAGGTGCGGCCCGTCTCGTCCCGGACGGCGGCGCCCTCGGCGGCGCCCGCGCGCGCCCGGGCGGACCGGGCGAGGGTGATGATCTTCGCGTCCTCGGGGTTCAGCTCGCTCACGAGCACAGCGTACGGCCTGCGGGCGGACGGCAAGTCACCGGCAAGCGGGCGGCAAGCGGGGCGGGCCAGCCTGGCGGGGTCGGATCACACCGTTTGGGGGAGAGGGCCATGTCCCGCCTGCTCTACCGCCTCGGCAAGGCTGCGGCCTCGCGGCCGTGGCGGTCCATCGTCGTGTGGCTGGTCCTCGTCGGCGCGATGGCCGGTCTCGCGGGCGTCGCCGGGGGCGCGCTGCACGACGACTACACGCAGTCCGGAAGCGGCTCGCAGAAGGCGAGGGACCTGCTGGAGAAGCGGTTCCCCGCGCTGTCGGGCGCGGACGCGCGGGTCGTCGTGCACGGGAGGTCCGGCCGGGTCGATCCGGGGGCGCTGGCCGTCGCGGGAGCGCGGCTCCGCACGCTCCCGCACGTCAGCGCGGTGGATCCGGTGCTGCCGAGCCCGGACGGGCGGACCGCGCTGCTCACCGTGCGGTACTCGGTGCAGGTCACCGAGCTGGCGCCGAAGGAGACCGTGGACCGGCTGAGGTCGGCGACGCGGAACCTGGACGCCGCCGGGTACCGGGTCGAGTTCGGCGGGCAGGTGCCGGAGAACGTGACGGCGCCCGGCGGCGTCGCCGAGGGCGTCGGGATCGTGGCCGCGCTGGTGGTGCTGTTCGTGGCGTTCGGGTCGGTGGTGGCGGCCGGGCTGCCGCTCGCGGTGGCGCTGGCCGGGCTGGGTGCCGGCGTGTCCGGGGTCACGCTGCTCGCCTCGTTCACCGACGTGTCGACGACCGCGCCCACGCTGGCGGTCATGGTGGGGCTGGGCGTCGGGATCGACTACGCGCTGTTCATCCTCACCCGGCACCGGGAGGGGCTCGCCGAGGGCCTGGACGTGCCCGAGGCGGCGGGACGCGCGATCGCGACCGCCGGGCAGTCGGTGATCTTCGCGGGGTTCACGGTGCTGCTGGCGCTGTGCGGGCTGGTGCTGTCGCGGAACCCCGTCTACATGACGATGGGGTTCGCGACCGGCCTCGTCGTGGCGTTCACCGTGCTGAGCGCCGTCACGCTGCTGCCCGCGGTGCTGGGCCTGGCCGGACGCCGGGTGCTGCGCCGCCGCGACCGGGCGCCCGGCGCGACGGTGCACGCCGACTCGCCGCGGGTGCGGCGCTGGGCGGAGCACGTCGGGCGCCGCCCGTGGCCGTGGCTGCTCGCCGGGACGGTCCTGATGATCACGCTGGCGGCGCCCGCGCTCGGGATGCGCACCTGGCCGAGCGACGCCAGCAGCGAACCGGAGTCCAACACCGTCCGGCGGGCGTACGACCTGGTCGCCGAGGGCTTCGGTCCCGGCGCCAACGGCCCGCTGATCGTCGCCGTCGACCTGCGGAAGACGGACGCGGGCACGCTGCCCGCCCTGCGGGACCGGCTCGCCCGCACCGACGGGGTGGTGAGCGTGACGCCGCCGCAGGTGTCCCCGGGGCGGGACGCCGCCGTCCTGGTCGTCACGCCGAGGTACGGGCCGCAGGACGAGCGCGCGCCCGCGGTCGTCGATCGGATCCGGGCGCGAGAGCTGCCGCCCGGCGCGGAGATCACCGGGCTCACCGCCGCGTACGTGGACCTGTCGCGCTCGCTGTCGGACCGGCTCTGGCCGATGATCGGCGCGGTCGTCGCCACCTCGTTCGTGATGCTGATGATCGTCTTCCGGTCGCTGGTCGCGCCGCTGAAGGCGGCCGCGATGAACCTGCTGTCGATCGGCGCCGCCTACGGCGTGCTGACGGCGGTGTTCCAGTGGGGCTGGGGAGCGGGCCCGCTCGGGCTCCCGCACGGCGTCCCGGTGTCGTCGCTGATCCTGCTGCCGATGTTCGCGGTGCTGTTCGGGGTGTCGATGGACTACGAGGTGTTCCTGCTGTCCCGGGTGCGGGAGGAGTGGCTGCGGCACGGCGACGCGCGCGGCTCGGTGTCGTCCGGGCTGGCCGCCACGGGCCGGGTGATCAGCAGCGCCGCGCTGATCATGGTCGCGGTCTTCCTCGGCTTCGCCGCCGACCCCGGCCTGGTCATCAAGCAGATGGGGGTGGGGCTCGCGGTAGCGGTCGCGCTGGACGCGACGGTCGTCCGGCTCGTGCTGGTGCCCGCCGCGATGGCGCTGCTCGGGCGGGCGAACTGGTGGCTGCCGAAGCCGCTCGCCCGCGCCCTGCCGGAGATCGACCTGCACGGCGCCGCGGAGCCCGCGAGCGCCGGGCGCGAGCGGGAGCCCAGCGCGGCGCGCTGACCCCGCCAGGGGCGGTGGTCACAGCGGGCGGGTAGGCGGACGGCGGCGATTCGGCCCGGTTAGTCTGATCGGGCCATGACCACCGCCGTCCGCGTCCTCGGGGCGTTCGCCGTGCACGTGGCGGGCGCTCCCGCCGACCTGGGCGGTCCCCGCCGGCGCTCGGTGCTGGCGCGGCTCGCCGCCGCGCACGGCCGGATGGTCCCGGCGGACCGGCTCGTCGAGGACCTCTGGGCCGGCACCGCCCCGCCGCATGCCGCCGCCGGGCTCCAGTCGTTCGTGTCGCACCTGCGGCGCGCCCTCGAACCCGGCCGCCCGCCCCGCACGCCCGCGCGCGTCCTGGTCACCGAGCCGCCCGGGTACGCCCTGCGGCTGCCGGACGACGCCGTCGACGCCTGGCGGTTCGACGCGCTGATCGACGGGGCCGCGGGGCGGCTGGCCGCAGGCGACCCGTCCGGGGCGCGCCGCGACGCCGAGGCCGCGCTCGCCGAATGGCGCGGTCCCGCCTACGCCGAGTTCGCCGCGCTGCCCTGGGCCGCCGCGGAGGCCGCCCGGCTCGACGAGCGGCGCCGCCTCGCCGTCGAACGCCGCGCCGAGGCGATGCTCGCGCTCGGCGCCGCCGCCGAGGCCGTCCCGGACCTGGAGGCGCACGCCGGCGCCCACCCGCTGCGCGAGGAGGCGTGGCGGCTGCTGGCCCTCGCCCTCTACCGGACGGGACGGCAGGGCGACGCGCTCGCCGCGCTCCGCCGCGCCCGCGCCGCCCTCACCGAGGAACTCGGCGTCGATCCCGGCCCGGCTCTGCGCGACCTTGAGGCCGGCATCCTCGCCCAGGCCCCGGACCTCGGCGGCGGCGTGGAACGGTCCGTCCCGTCCGTGGTCCGGGCGGCGCCCGCGGAACCGTCCGGCACCGCCTTCGTCGGACGGGAACGGGAACTCGCCGTGCTGGACGAGGCCGCCCGCGCGGCCGAGGCCGGACACGGCACCACCGTCCTCATCAGCGGCGACGCCGGCATGGGCAAGACCGCGCTCAGCGAGCGGCTCGCCCGCCTTCTCGCCGGACGGGGCTGGACGTGCGCGTGGGGACGCGCGCCGGAGACCGCGGGAGCGCCCGCCGCCTGGCCCTGGGCCGAACTGCTGCGCGACCTCGCCGCCACCGCCCCGCCCCCCGCCGGACTGGCCGCCCGCCTCGCCCCTTTCCTGGACGACGCCGCCACCGGGCACGGCGGCGAGACCGGGCGCGCCGACGCCGGAGCCGGCCGGTTCCGCCTGCACCTCGCCGCCGACGACTACCTCGCCGGGCTCGCCGACGGTACGCCGCTCCTGCTCGTCGTCGAGGACCTGCACTGGGCCGACGAGGAGACCCTCGCGCTGCTCGCCCGGCTCGCCGGACGGATCCGCGACCGCCGCGTCCTGCTCGCCGCGACGTTCCGACACACCGAGGTCCCCGGTCCGCTCGCCGCCGCGCTCGCCGCGCTGGCCCGGCACGAGCCCGCCCGGATCGAGCTGTCCGGGCTGTCGGCCGCCGAGGTCGCCGCGCTGGTCCGCGCGGTCTGCGACACCCGGCTCGGCGACGCGGAGCTGTCCGCCATCGCCGAACGGACCGGCGGGAACCCGTTCTTCACCCGCGAGACGGCCCGGCTCCTGGCCGCCGAGGGACTGCCCGCCGCGACCCGCCGGGTGCCCGCCGGCGTCGGCGACGTGCTGCGCCGCCGCATCGCCCGGCTCCCCGAACCGGCCCGCGCCGTCCTGCGGGACGCCGCCGTCGCCGGCCGCGACGCCCGCCTCGACGTGCTCGCCGACCTGTCCGGCGACGAGGACGCCGTGATCGACGCCGTCGAGTCCGCCCTCGCCGCCGGCCTGGTGACCGAGCCCGCCCCCGGACGGCTGCGGTTCGCGCACGCCCTCGTCCGCGACACCCTCTACACCGACCTGTCGGGGGCCCGCCGCACCCGCCTGCACGGCCGCGTCGCCGCCTCCCTCGAACGGCACCGCCCCGACGAGGTCGCCGCCATCGCGCACCACTACCTGGAGTCCGGCACGGCGCCCGACCGGGCCGTCCGGTACGCGCGGCTCGCGGCCGAGGCCGCCGAGGCCCGCTATGCCCACGGCGTCGCCGCCGACCTGTGGGTCCGCGCCGCCGAGACCCTGCGCGCCCTGGGCGACGGCGCCGCCCGCGAACGGCTGGAGACCGAGGCGGCCGCGATCCGCGCCACCGCGCCGGTCCCGGGCGTCGACGACCTGCCCGGCC
>NZ_JBEYYT010000569.1:0-5092 GCF_040645715.1 Spirillospora sp. NPDC046719
GTCGCCGTCCGCCCTCTCCCGCGCGGACGCCCCCGCGTCCGCGGCCGTCCCCGCGTCCGCGCCGCCGGTCCGGTCCATCGGCTCTCCCTCCGCGGGCGTCTGCATCCGGTCCCTCATCATTCCACATAACTATTGACTAGCGTTTTGCGACTGTAGAACATGTTGGCCACGGTTCACGGCGAGGGGAGCCCCCGATGACCGCTGACGCGGCGGCCGGCCAGGCGCGGCCGGACACGTTCAACGCCTCCGATTATCTGCTGCGGGCGGCGCGGGATCCCGGGACCGCCGGCCGGACGGCGCTCACCGGCCCCGGCGGCGACCTGACCTACGCCGACCTCGACGCCCTCGCCGGGAACATCGCCGCCGGGCTGGAGGCGTGGGGGCTGCGCCCCGAGGAGCGGGTCGTGCTCTTCATGGCGGACGGCCCGTCGATGGCGGGCGCGGTCCTCGGCGCGATGCGGCTCGGCGCCGTCCCCGTCCCGGTGTCCACGATGCTGACGGGCGCCGAACTCGCCGCTCTGCTGAACGACGCGCGCGCCCGCGTCCTGATCGTCAGCGACCGGTTCGCCGGGGCCGCCGAGGAGGCCCTCGCGCTCGCCCCGGGCGTCCGGCGCGTCGCGGTCGAGGGCGACGCGGTGCTGCGCGTGCCGGAGGGCGCCCGGCTGGACCCCTTCGCCGACCTCGTCGCGGAGGGCGCGGCGCGGGGCGGGGAGATCCGCGAGCCCTACGCGACCTCCGACGACTCCAGCGCGCTGTGGCTCTACACGTCCGGGACGACCGGCAAGCCCAAGGGCGCGATGCACCGGCACGCCAACATCCGGCACGTCGTGGAGACCTACGGCCGGCAGGTCCTCGGCATCACCCCCGACGACCGCTGCTACTCCGTCGCCAAGCTGTTCTTCGCCTACGGCATCGGCAACTCGATGTTCTTCCCGCTCGCCGTCGGCGCCGCGACGGTCCTCGACCCGGACCGGCCGACGCCCGCGTCCGTCGCCGAGCGGCTGCGCGAGTACCGGCCCACGCTGTTCTTCGCCGTCCCCACCTTCTACGCCGCGCTGCTCAACGCGGACGTGCCGGCCGACGCGTTCGCGTCGGTGCGGCTCGCGGTGTCGGCGGGCGAGCCGCTGCCCGCCGAGCTGTGCCGCCGCTTCACCGAGCGGTACGGCGTGGAGATCATCGACGGGATCGGCTCCACCGAGTGCCTGCACATCTTCCTGTCGAACCGCCCGGGGGAGGTGCGGCCCGGCACGACCGGCGTCGCCGTCCCCGGCTACGAGCTGCGGGTCGTCGACTCCGCCGGCGCCGACGTCCCGCCCGGCACGCCCGGCTCGCTGCTGGTGAAGGGCGAGTCGATCGCCACCGGCTACTGGTGCCGGACGGAGACGACCCGGCAGGTGTTCCAGGGCGCGTGGCTGCGCACCGGCGACACCTACGTGGTGGACGAGGACGGCTACTACACCTGCCTCGGGCGCACCGGCGACATGCTCAAGGCGGGCGGCATCTGGGTGTCGCCCGCCGAGGTGGAGGCCCGGCTCCTGGAGCACCCGGCGGTCGCGATGGTCGCCGTCGTCGGCCTGCCGGACGGCGACGGCCTGGACAAGCCGATCGCCTGCGTCGTCCTCGCGGACGGCGCGAAGGCCGAGCCGGAGGAGCTGATCGACTTCTGCCGGGCCGGGCTCGCCGCGTTCAAGCGCCCCCGCGAGGTGCTGATCATGGACGTGCTGCCGACCACGGCCAGCGGGAAGCTGCGCCGCTTCGCCGTCCGCGATCTGGCCGCCGCGCTCCTCGGCCGCGACTGACCCGCGCGCCCCCGGGCCCCGGGGCGGCCCGGCGCGCGCCGATATACTACAAACTCTTGACGTGATGACCGTGTTCTGTGGAGCATGGGAGCACGGACAGACTGGAGGAGCACCCCATGCACGTCGAGTTCCGGACGGATCCGGCCCGCTACCGGCACTGGAGGGTCGCGGTCGACGGTCCGGTCGCCACGCTGACGATGGACGTCGACGAACAGGGGGGCCTGGTCCCCGGCTACGAGCTGAAGCTCAACTCCTACGACCTCGGCGTGGACATCGAGCTGTACGACGCCGTCCAGCGGCTGCGGTTCGAGCACCCCGAGGTGCGGACGGTCGTGGTGACCAGCGGCAAGGAGAAGATCTTCTGCGCCGGGGCGAACATCCGGATGCTGGCCGCCTCCGAGCACGCGTGGAAGGTGAACTTCTGCAAGTTCACCAACGAGACCCGCAACGGCATCGAGGACGCGACCGCGAACTCGGGCCAGACCTACATCGCCGCGTGCAACGGCACCGCGTCCGGCGGCGGCTACGAGCTGGCGCTCGCCTGCGACCACATCATGCTCGTGGACGACCGGTCGTCCACCGTCTCGCTGCCCGAGCTGCCGCTGCTCGGCGTGCTGCCCGGCACCGGCGGCCTGACCCGCGTCACCGACAAGCGGCACGTCCGCCGCGACCGCGCCGACTACTTCGCCACCAAGGCCGAAGGGCTCGGCGGCAAGAAGGCCGTCGCGTGGCGGCTGGTCGACGAGGCCGTGTCCCGCACCGCGTGGGACGCGACCGTCGCGGAACGCGCCCGCGAGCTCGCCGCCCGCTCGACCCGTCCCGCCGGCGCCCGCGGCGTCGAACTCACCCCGCTGGACAAGACCCGCACCGGCGACGAGATCGCCTACCGGCACGTCACGGCCAAGCTCGACCGCGACGCCGCCGCCGTGGAGATCACCGTCGCCGGGCCTACCGCCGACGCGCCCGAGGACATCGCCGCCGTCCACGCCCAGGGCGCGGACTTCTGGACGCTCGCGATGACCCGCGAGCTGGACGACCTCATCCTCGACCTGCGCACCAACGAGCCGTCCCTCGGCACCTGGATCCTGCGCACCGCCGGCGACGCGCTGAAGGTCCTCGACCACGACCGCCTGCTGCTCGACAACGCCGCCGACTGGCTCGCCAACGAGATCGTCCTCTACCTCAAGCGGACGCTGAAGCGCCTCGACGTCACCAGCCGCAGCCTCATCGCGCTGATCGAGCCCGGCAGCTGCTTCGCCGGGTCCCTCCTGGAGCTCGCGCTCGCCGCCGACCGCTCCTACCACCTGGAAGGCGTCTTCGAGGACGTCGACCCGGACGCCGAGCCCGCCACTATCGCCGTCGGCGCGATGAACCTCGGCCCCCTCCCGATGGGCAACGGCCTCACCCGCCTGGAGACCCGCTTCCTCGGCGACGACGAGGGCCTCGCCGCCGTCCGCGACGCCGCCGCCAAGCCCCTCGACGCCGGCGACGCCGAACGCCTCGGCCTGGTCACCTTCGCGCCCGACGACATCGACTGGGACGAGGAGGTCCGCATCGCCGTCGAGGAGCGCGCGGGATTCTCCCCCGACGCCCTCACCGGCATGGAGGCCAACCACCGCTTCGCCGGCCCCGAGACCCTGGAGACCAAGATCTTCGGCCGGCTCACCGCCTGGCAGAACTGGATCTTCAACCGGCCGAACGCGTCCGGCCCGGACGGCGCGCTGCGCCGCTACGGCACCGGACGGCGCGCCGACTTCGACCGAAAGCGAGTCTGAGCATGCCCGTCTCCGCGGACTACTCCGAGAAGATCCCGAACAACGTCGACCTGCACGAGGACCGGCGCCTGCAGCGGGCCCTGGAGTCGTGGCAGCCGAACTTCCTGTCCTGGTGGGAGTCGATGGGCCCGACCCTGCCCACCCAGGACGTGTACCTGCGCACCGCCGTCAACGTCGGCCGCGAGGGCTGGGCGCACTTCGGGCACGTCGCGATGAAGGACTACCGCTGGGGGATCTTCCTCGCCGAACGCGACGGCGACCGCCGCATCGGCTTCGGCGCGCACAAGGGCGAGCCCGCCTGGCAGAAGGTCCCCGGCGAGTACCGCGCCGAACTGCAGCGGCTCATCGTCATCCAGGGCGACACCGAACCCGCGTCCGTCGAGCAGCAGCGCAACCTCGGCGCCACCGCCCCGAGCCTCTACGACCTGCGGAACCTGTTCCAGGTGAACGTCGAGGAGGGCCGCCACCTGTGGGCGATGGTGTACCTCCTGCACGCCTTCTTCGGCCGCGAGGGCCGCGAGGAGGCCGAGGAGCTGCTGCACCGCAACTCCGGCAGCGAGGAGTCGCCGCGCATCCTCGGCGCCTTCAACGAGGAGACGCCCGACTGGCTCTCCTTCTTCATGTTCACCTACTTCACCGACCGGGACGGCAAGTACCAGCTCGGCACCCTCAAGGAGTCGGGCTTCGACCCGCTGTCGCGCACCTGCGAGTTCATGCTCAAGGAGGAGGCCCACCACATGATGGTGGGCACCACCGGCATCGACCGCGTCGTCGAGCGCACCGCGCAGCTGATGATCGAGCACGACACCGACGACGTCGCCCCGTACGGCGCGATCCCGCTGGACATGGTCCAGAAGTACCTGAACTTCCACTACTCGGTGTCGCTCGACCTGTTCGGCTCCGAGACGTCCAGCAACGTCGCCAACTACTACACCGCCGGGCTCAAGGGACGCTGGATGGAGGGCCGCCGCAAGGACGACCACCGCCTCACCGGCGACTCCATCATGGTGGACGCCCTCGTCGACGGCGAGATCGGCCAGACCGAGGTCGCCGCCCTCGTCGGCCTCAACACCGACCTGCGCCGCGAGTACGTCTCCGACTGCCAGAGCGGCGTCAACCGCTGGAACCGCATCCTCGCCGACGCCGGCCTCCCGCAGCGCCTCTACCTCCCCAGCGTCGCCTTCAACCGCAAGGTCGGCGCCTTCGCCGGCATCGAGGCCACCCCGCGGGGCGAGCGCCTCACCGCCGAGGAGTGGGAGGCCCGCAAGGGCGCCTGGCTGCCGACCGAGGTCGACAAGACCCACGTCCGCTCCCTCATGCGCCCCGTCCACGAGCGCGGCAAGATCGCCTCCTGGATCGCCCCGCCCCGCAACGGCATCAACGGCCGCCCCTTCGACTACCAGTACGTCAGGCTCGCCTGACCCAGGGGGCTGTGTTTTCCCAGGGGGGCGACCCCCTGGAACCCCCGTCACGACGGACGGGGCGTTTCCCGCTCCGCTGGCGCTCCGCGCGAAACGC
>NZ_JBEYYT010000570.1:0-5089 GCF_040645715.1 Spirillospora sp. NPDC046719
CCCGCCGACCGGGCGGCGGGATCGGGGGCGCGCCGCGCGGCGGTGACCCGCGTTTCGAAGTCGTGGGCGTCGACGCACGCGCGCGGCACGGCGAGCCGGTAGGAGCCAGGACGCGACTCGACCGCCTCCCGGCCGATGGCGGCGCGCAGCCGCGAGACCAGGGACTGCAGCGCGTTCGGCGCGCCGCGCGGCACGCCGTCCTCCCAGAGCGCGTCGATGATCCGCTCGGCGGGCAGGACCGCGCCGGGGTCCAGCGCGAGCAGGGTCAGCAGCGCCCGCAGCCGCGCACCCCCGACCTCGACGGGGCCGCCGTCGGCACGCACCTCCAGGGGCCCCAGGATCCCGATCCGCACACCGGCGATTCTCCCCCACCGCCGGACACGCCGGCGCCCCGGCGGTCACGGGGACCGCCGGGGCGCCGGGTGCCGGGCGCGAGGCGCGGGTCAGGCCGCGGGCTCGCTCGACTTGGCCTTCGGCTTGATGTCGTCCAGGGCCGCGAGCTCGAAGTCGGCGCGCGGCTGCTCGACGCTGGCGAGCGAGACGGTCTCGCGCTTGAGGAACAGCGCGAGCGTCCAGTCGGCGATGACCCGGATCTTGCGGTTGAAGGTCGGGACCATCGCGCCGTGGTAGCTGCGGTGGAAGAACCAGGCGGGCCAGCCCTTGAGCTTGAAGCCCATCGGGTTCGCCACGCCCTTGTGCAGGCCGAGCCCGGCGACGGCGCCGAGGTTGCCGTGCACGTACGGCTTGAGGGCCTTGCCGCGCAGCGACCGGACGATGTTGTCGGCCAGCACCTTCGACTGCCGGACGGCGTGCTGGGCGTTCGGCGGGCAGAACATCCCGTCCTGGGTGAGGTCGGGGATCGCGGCGTTGTCACCGGCGGTGAACGCGCGCACGAGGCCCTCGATGGTGAGGTACTCGGTGCCCTTGACGCGGCCCCGCTCGTCCACCGGCAGGTCGCCGTGCCGGACCACCGGGGACGGCTTGACGCCCGCGTTCCACACCAGCGTGCCGGCCTGGAAGCTGCTGCCGTCCGACAGCTCGATCTGGCCGTCCACGGCGGACTGCAGGAAGGTCTTCATCTTCACGTCGATGCCGCGGCCGCGCAGCTGCTCGGCGGTCCACTTGCCCATGTCGGGGCCGACCTCGGGCAGGATGCGGTCGGCGGCCTCGACGAGCATGAACCGCAGGTCCTGCGGGGTGACCTTGCGCATGTACTTGGTGGCGTCGCGGGTCATGTCCTCCAGCTCGGCGATCGCCTCGACGCCGGCGAACCCGCCGCCGACGAACACGAAGGTCAGCGCCTTGCGGCGGAGGTCGACGTCGTCGGTGGACTCGGCGATCTCCAGCTGCTCCAGCACGTGGTTGCGCAGGTGGATCGCCTCGCCGACGGTCTTGAGGCTGATGCCGTTCTCGGCCAGGCCCGGGATGGGCAGCAGCCGCGGCACCGCGCCGGCCGCCATGACCAGGTAGTCGTAGGAGATCCGCTCCGGCGGTCCGGCCAGCGGCTGGACGATCGCCCACCCCTCGTCGTGGTTGAGCTCGGTGACCCGCGCCTTGCGGACGGTGCAGCGGGGCAGCACCCGGCGGAGCGGGACGACGACGTGCCGCGGCGAGATGTTCCCGGCGGCGGCCTCGGGGAGGAACGGCTGGTACGTCATGTACGAGTTCGGGTCAACCACGGTGACCTTGACCTCGCCCCGCTTGAGCTCCTTGCGGAGCTTCTTCTGCAGGCGCAGGGCGGTGTACATGCCCACATAGCCGCCACCCACGATGAGGATGTGGGGAGCGCCAGGGGTCTCCTCGGCGGTCCTGGCCATTGCGGCCTCCTATGTCACGGTCGGCTTGTGAAGACATTCACAAACTAGCTGATGGAACGTGCCCGACACCAACCGAGAACCAGGAAAGAACACGAAAACTTCCTGAACTGGCAAAGTAGAGCGTTACCAAGCGTGTGAAACTCGCCACTCCTTCCCAAATTTTCGCCCGGAACGGGGCAAAGCAGGCATGACGCAACTCACACCGGCGTTCACGAGGGCCGCCGCGGCCGCGGGGGACGGAAAGGCCCGTTCCACACCCGTGGAAGCCCTAAGGTTGGGCCGGACGGGAAAGGGGGCGCCACCGGCGCGGAGCGCGCCAGGCCGGGAGAACGGCGATCCGGCGGCGCGCAGCGTACGATCTCGGCCGGGAGCGTAACGACATGAAGAGCAGAGAACGGCGTCCGATCCTGGCCGCGGCGGGCGCCCTCGCGCTCACCACGGCGCTGGGCGGCTGCGGGCTGATCGGCCAGCCCCAGAACAAGAGCGCCGAGCTGTCGGAGTGGTTCACGGTGACCAGCCCGGTCTTCCGCGATGGGCGCGACTTGCCCACGCGGTACGGCTGCGCGAAGTACCCTGGCGGCGAGGGAAAGACCCCGCCGCTGCACTGGTCGGCGCCGGCCGGCACCAGGTCGTTCGCGATCGTGATGGACGACCCGGACGGCTCGGAGGGCGCCTACGTGCACTGGGTGATCGCGGGGATCGACGGCACGACCAACGAGCTCGTCGAGGGCGCCGAGATCCAGGGCGCCGTCGAGGGGCTCACCACAGGCAAGAAGGCGGGATACGCGCCCCCGTGCCCGCCCAAGGGAGAGCGGCATCGGTACCGGTTCACCATCTACGCTCTGGACAGTCCGGCACCGTTCCGCCAAGGCGCCAAGCTCCGGGACTCGCTCGGCGCCATCGCCAAGCACACGGTGGGCCGCGGCCGGATCACCGGGAACTTCGGCGGCAAGCAGGCGCGTTGACCGTGGAGCCTCCGGGCCCGGGGTCGGCGCGGACCCCTTCGGGGGGCTGGAGCCAACAGGGGTGTGCGGGTGGCCCGGACGGGCCGGCCGATACGCGTCGGGTGAGGGTAAATGTGCGCGAAGGGTGTGACAACGGTCATAGCGGTCGGACAGAATCGGACTAGCTCCGAGGACGACCGACCGCCGGCGACGAACGGGCCCGACCCGCGGACCGCGCCGACGACTCTCGCCGGGCCAAGGCATTGGGTGGTGGCATGACTTCTTACATCGTGGTCTTCGGCCTCATTGTGGTCGTGGTCCTGGTGGTCGTCCTCGTGGCGCTCGGGCTGCGGGCCAGCAGGGCGGGCCGCGACGACGACGACTGGATGGACGACGAGCCGCAGCAGCAGCCCCGCGGCCGCCGCGCCGCGCCGCCGCCGCCCGACGACATGGGCGCGCAGGACGACGGCTACGGCCCCGGGTACGACCAGGGCTACGGCAACGCCGCCCCCGACCCCGGCTTCGACCGGCGCGTCGCCGGCGGCCCGCTCGCCGCCCCGCCCGCCGCCGCCGCTCCCCCGTCCCCGCCGCCGCCCGCTCCCGGCGGCCAGTCGTCCGACGAGATGGAGGACGACGACTACTGGGCCACCATCACCTTCGACAAGCCGAAGTTCCCCTGGCAGCACGGCCAGGAGGCGGGCGAGCCGGACCCGTCGGCCGACCCGCTGAACGCCCAGCAGGCGCAGGCGCAGGCGACCCAGCACGTCGCGCCGCCCGAGCCGCAGCCCGCCGTCGAGCAGCCCGGCCTCACCCAGCCGGTCTCCCTGGGCGCGGACGGGACGATCCTCAACGGGCTCGGCGGCCCGACCGGCACCGGACCGCAGCAGGCCCCCGGCGGCTTCCAGAACGCGCCGTACGCCGCCGACCCCGGCTCCACCTCGCACGACCCGATCCCGACCGACCTCGGCGCGCTCGGCGGCCCGTCCGGCCCCGGCTCGCAGGCGCCCTACGGCGTGCCCGACCAGCAGGTGTACGGCGGGCAGGAGCCGCAGCCGGCGTACGGGGCGGCCGACCAGTACGACCCGTCCTACGGCGGCGGCGACCAGTTCGGCGGGCACGCCGACCAGCCGCACTACGGCACGCAGGACCAGTCCGGCTACAGCGACCAGCCCTCCTACAGCGACCAGCCCTCCTACGGCGACCAGCCGCAGTACGGCGTCCCCGAGCAGCCGCAGTACGGGTCCTCGCACGAGCCGTCCTACGGCGACTTCGGCGGCGACCCGCTCGGCTCCCGTCCGGCGACCGGCCCGTCCGGCGGCCGCTCCGACGCCTTCGACCTGCCCTTGGGCTCGTCCGCGCCGGCGCAGCCGCCCGCGCCGCACCAGGCGCCGCCGCCGTCCGACCCGCTGGGCCTGCCGCTCGGCCGGCCCGAGGAGCCCGCGCGCGGGTTCGGCGAGACGACCGGCGGGCTGCCCGGCCCGGCCGAGCCGATCCCGCCCGCTCCCCCGGCCCCGGCCGCTCCGGCGGCGCACGGCGGTCTCGGCGGGGCGCCGTCCGGCGGATCGGGCTCCGACACCGACAACCACAAGCTGCCGACCGTGGACGAGCTGCTCCAGCGCATCCAGACCGACCGGCAGCGCTCCTCGGGCGGCCCGTCCGGGGACTCCGGCGGCTCGTACGGCTCGCTGAACGACCCGCTGAGCGACCCGCTCGGCACCGGCTCGTTCGGCACCGGCACGGGCACGGGCACGGGTGCGGGCGGCGGCTCGGGCACGGGGCCGTGGCCCCCGCCCGCGTCCGGCGGCGCGTCCGGCTCCGGCGGGTACGACAGCGGGTTCGGCCCGTCGAGCACCGGCCCCGGAGCGGGCTACGGCCAGGGCTCGCACACCGACGGGTACCCGACCGCCCCGGCCTACGGCGAGTCGCCCCGCTACGACGACCCGCTGGGCGGCGGGTCCCGGGAGCCGTACGGCTCCGGCGGTCAGAGCGGCGGGCAGGGCGGCGGCACGGGCGCCTACGGCGACTTCAGCGGCAGCAGCTACAACAGCGGCGACCCGCTGGCCGCGCCGCACGACCCGGGCGCCACCCAGGCGTACGGCTCGGGCTACCCCGGTCCGTCGCAGCAGGGCGGCTACCAGCAAGGCGGGCAGCCGAACGACGCCGACCCGTACGGGTCGCGGCAGCAGCCCGACGACTGGGAGAACTACCGCCGCTGACGCGCCGTCGCGCGAGCACCGCAGCGAGGGACGCCACGAATGACGCCGAACAACCGGAAATAAACGGGGTCGCCCGCTCCTTCTAAAGGGGGGGGGGGGACGCGGGGGTGTC
>NZ_JBEYYT010000571.1:0-5084 GCF_040645715.1 Spirillospora sp. NPDC046719
CCGCGTCGCCGCGCTGCTGGCGCCCCCGCCGCCGCGCCGCAGGTGGCTCGTCGTGGCCACGGCGGCGCTGGTCGTCCTGTCGGTGTGGGCCGCCAACGACGGCGCGATCGACCTGCACCAGCTGATCGAGCACGCGCAGACCCGCTAGGGCGCCCCGGGCGGCTCGGACGCCTCGGACGTGCGGGGGCGTTCCAGCAGGTCGCGGAGGAGCCGCTCGTCGTTCTCGGTCAGCTCGGAGACGAACCGGGCCAGCACGCCGGGCCGCTCGGCGCCGCTGCGGTCGAGCTCGGTGCGCATGCGGCGCGCGGTGAGCGCCGCGGTGTCCTCCACGGCGGCGCTGTAGGCGTAGGTGCGCCCGGCGCGGACCCGGAGCAGCAGCCCCTTGGCGTGCAGCCGGGCGAGGATCGTGGCGATCGTCGTGCGGGCCAGGCCGTCGCCGAGGGCGACGCGGACGTCCCGCGCGGTCAGCGGCCGCTCGGCGGCCCAGATCGTCTCGAGCACCGCCGATTCCAGCTCTCCCGAGGGGCGGCGCGCTGCAGAGGTCACGGGCCCGAGTGTGCCACACGGCCGGCGGCGAACCCATGGACGGAAGATGGACGGCACGAGTCGGCGCTTGCCGGCGCGGGTCAGCGCCGGTCAGCGCGGGTCAGCGCGGTGCGAGCAGGTCGCCGACGGCGGCGATGCCCGCCCGGACGGCCCGCTCTCCGGTGTTGCCGAACCCGAGCACGAGCTGCACCGGGGTGTCCCCGCCGTCGGCGCGGCACATGCTCATCCCGTGCAGGCCGACCCCGCGCGCGCGGGCCGCCTCGACCAGCGCCGCCTCGCCGCCGGGGACGTCGAGGTGCGCGACGGCGTGGAATCCGGCGTCCAGGCCCGTCAGCCGGACGCCGGGCGCGTGCTCGGCGAGCGCCGCGAGCAGCGCGGCCCGGCGCGCGGCGTACACCGGCCGCATCCGGCGCAGGTGCCGGTCGTAGCGGCCGGACTCGATGAGCCGGGCGAGCGCGAGCTGGTCGAGCGCCGGGGAGCCGCGGTCGTTGAGCAGCTTGTGCTCCAGGACCGCCGCGCCCAGCGAGGGCGGGGCGAGCAGCCAGCCGAGGCGCAGCGCGGGCGCCAGCGACTTGCTCACCGTGCCGATCGAGACGACCCGGTCGGCGGCGAGGCCCTGCAGCGCGCCGACCGGCTCGCGGTCGTAGCGGAACTCGGCGTCGTAGTCGTCCTCGATGATCATGGCGTCCCGGTCCGCCGCCCACGCGATCAGCTCCAGGCGCCGGCGCGGGGCCATGACCACGCCGGTCGGCCACTGGTGCGCGGGGGTGACGACCACCGCGCGGGCGCCGGTGGCGGCGAGCGCCCGCACGTCGACGCCGTCCCCGTCGACCGGCACCGGCACCGCCTCCAGCCCCGCCCACGCGGCTGCGGCCTCGGTGGAGCGGGGGCCGCCGGGGTCCTCGTAGGCGACCGTCCGCACCCCTGCCCGGGCCAGCGCGCTGAACGCCAGCACGAGCCCTTGGGCGTGGCCGGAGCAGATGACGATCCGGTCCGGCTCCGCCGCCGCGGCCCGGACGCGCCGCAGGTACCCGGCCAGGACCTCGCGCAGGGCCGTGGCGCCCGCCGGGTCGCCGTAGTCGAGCGCGGCGGTCGGGATCGCCCGCCCCGCCTCGCGGACCGCCCACAGCCAGTCGGCCATCGGGAAGGAGCCGAGGTCGGGCACCCCGGGACGGAAGTCGGCGATCAGCCGGGCGGGCGGGGGAGCGGGCCGCGCGGGCGCCGCCGGGACCGGGGGCGCCGCCCCGGCCGCGACGCGGGTGGCCGAGCCGCTCCGCGTGGCGAGGTATCCCTCCGCCCGCAGCTGGGCGTAGCACTCCTGGATCAGCCCGCGCGAGATCCCCAGCGTCCGGGCCAGCTCCCGGGAGGACGGCAGCCGCTCCCCGACCCGCAGCCGCCCGCCCCGGATCGCGTCCCTGACCTGGCGTTCCAGCTGGCAGCGCAGCGGCTCGGCGGACGCCCGGTCCAGCGCCAGCAACAGTTCGGGGGACGAACCGGACCACTCCAGCGGCATGGAAGTGGAGCTTATCGGCGGTCCGCCCGGTCCGTAGCGTGATCGGCATGACGACGACGCACTGCCCGGAGGCCCCCGCCCCCGCGGCGCGACCGGCCCTCGTGACCCGCCCGCTGCTGCTGCGGTTCGTGTCCATGCTCGGCGCGGCGATCAGCTTCTACCTGCTGCTGTCGGTGGCGCCGCTCTACGCCCAGGGCGCGGGCGGGGGCGGCGGTGCGGCGGGCCTGGCGACCGGCGCGCTGATGCTCGCGACCGTGTGCGGCGAGTTCGGCACCCCGTGGCTCATGAACCGGTACGGGTACCGGGCCGCGCTCGGCGCCGGGCTGGTGCTGCTCGGCGCGCCCGCCCTCGTGCTGACGGCGTCGTCGAGCATGGCGTGGATCGTCCTGGTCTGCCTGCTGCGCGGCCTTGGGTTCGCGGTGACGGTGGTCGCGGGCGGGGCGCTGACCGCCTCGCTGATCCCGGACGAGCGGCGCGGCGAGGGGCTGGCGCTCGTCGGCATCGTCGCGGGCGCCCCGGCGCTCGGCGCGCTGCCGCTCGGCGTGTGGTCGGCGCGGCACTTCGGGTTCACGCCCGTCGCCATCGCCGCGGGGCTCGCCGCCCTCGTCGCGGTCGCCTCCGTGCCCGGGCTGCCGGACGGCGAGCGCGGCGGCGGGCGGGCCGCCGGGATGCTCGCCGGGCTGCGCACGTCGGCGCTGTCGCGTCCCGCGTTCGTGTTCGGAGCGTCCGCGCTGGTCGCCGGCATCATCGTCACGTTCCTGCCGCTCGCCGTCGCGTCCGCGTCCGCCGGGGTCGTCGCGGCGGCGCTGTTCCTGCAGCCGCTCGCCTCGACCGTCGCCCGCGTCGCGGCGGGCCGGATCGGCGACCGGCGCGGGGCGGCCGGGCTGGTCCCGCCCGGCCTGCTCCTGTCGGCGGCCGGCGTCCTGCTCACCGCGCTCACCCGGCACGACCTCGCGGTGATCGCCGGGGTGACGGTGTTCGGCGTCGGGTTCGGGCTGCTGCAGAACGCGACGCTGGCCCTGATGTACGAGCGGGTGCCGCGGTCCGGGTACGGGACGGTCAGCGCGCTGTGGAACGTCGCCTACGACGCCGGGATGGGCGCGGGCGCGCTCGGCTTCGGGCTCGTCGCGGGGTGGACCGGCTACCCGTGGGCGTTCGTCCTCACCGCGGCGCTGCTGGTGGCGGCGCTGCCGGTCGCGCTGCGCGACGTCCGGGCCGCCCGCGAGGGGTGACCGTCCGCGACCGGTGGGCGGGCGTCCCGCTCACCGGGCCCGGTGCCCGCGCCGGAGCGGCAAATATTGTATCAAGTATCTCCAGGGAGAGATCTAGGAGGAGCGGGCGATGACGGAGACGCTGCGGATCGAGGACGACGGCGCGGTGCGGACGCTGGTCTTCGCCCGCCCCGAGGCGGCCAACGCCTTCAACGAGGAGCTGTACCACGCCGCCGCGCGGGCGCTGCGGGACGCCGCGTCCGACGACGCCGTCTCGGTCGTGCTGCTGACGGGGGAGGGCCGCGCCTTCACCGCCGGGACCGACATCAAGGAGATGGCCGAGATCGCCCGCGACCACGCCGCCGGGCGCTCGGACCAGGAGATGGGCAGCGGGTTCGTCGCGCTCGTGGACGCGCTCGCCGAGTTCCCCAAGCCGCTGATGGCGGCGGTGAACGGCTCCGGCGTCGGCCTCGGGATCACCATGCTGGGCCACTGCGACGTGGTGCTCATCGCCGAGCACGCGTGGCTGATGGCGCCGTTCGCCGCGATGGGCGTCGTCCCCGAGGCGGCGGGCAGCTACCTGCTGCCCGCGCGCATGGGCCACCAGCACGCCGCGCTCGCGCTGTTCACCGGGAACTGGGTCACCGCCGAGGAGGCCGTGCGCTGCGGCCTCGCGCTGCGCGCCTGCCCGGCGGAGACGCTGCTGGAGACCGCGCGCGGCATCGCCCGCGAGATCGCGGCGAAGCCGCTGGCGTCGCTGGTGGCCACCAAGGAGCTGATCCTCGCGCCGCGGCGCGAGGAGGTGCGGCGCGCCCGCGAGCGCGAGGACGCCGCGTTCGCCCGCCTGCTGGGGGAGGCGGGCGCCGATGGCCGCATCGCCGCGCGGCTCGGCTGACCCGCCGGACGCGCCGGGGTCACTCCTCCGCGGGCAGGCCGCGCAGCGCCGCCTCGCCGAACAGCGGCTCGAAGACCGAGGAGTAGTCGGGGCCCCGGCGCAGGTGGTGGCCGCCGTCCACGTTGAGGATCTGCCCGGTGATCCACGACGCGTCCGGGCCCGCCAGGAACCCGACGGCCGCCGCGATGTCCTCCGGCTCCCCGACCCGGGCGAGCGGCATGCAGGCCAGGTAGTCCTCCAGCACGGGGCCGGTGTCGGCGATGCCCGCCACGAGCTCGGTGCGGGTCAGCCCGGGGCGGATCCCGTTCACCCGGATCCCCGCGCCGCCGAGCTCGTCGGCCGCCAGCCGGACGAGGTGGTCCACGGCCGCCTTCGACACCCCGTACGCGCCGAACCAGCGGTGGGTGTTCGACGAGGCGATGGACGAGATCGCGATGATCGAGCCGCCGCCCGCGCCCGCCATCGCCCGGGAGGCGTGCCGGATCGTCAACATGGTGCCGGTGGCGTTCAGCTCCATCGTCGCGCGCCAGGCGTCGAGGTCGAGGTGCCCGATCGGCCCGATCGAGCTGGACCCGCCCGCGCACGCCACGGCCGTCCGCAGCGGCCCGCGCTCCGCCGCCGTCCGGACGGCGTTCGCGACCTGCGCGTCGTCGGTGACGTCCGCGACGACGTACCCGACGCCCCTGCCCGCCTTCGCGGCGGCCTCCCGCAGCCGGTCCTCGGTGCGCCCGCAGATGGTGACCGCGGCGCCCTGCTCGGCGAGCCGGACGGCGCACCCCAGTCCGATCCCGCTGCCGCCGCCCGTGACCAGCGCCGCCGTTCCGTCCAGGTTTCCCATGTCGTCTCCTCTTCAGCGGTCGACCTGGGTGGTTGCGCCCTCGACCCGGACGTTGGGGGCGGGGTTGAATGAGGCCTCGAA
>NZ_JBEYYT010000572.1:0-5076 GCF_040645715.1 Spirillospora sp. NPDC046719
CCGCGGAGCGCAAGCGGAGCGGGGAAACAGCCCGTCCGTCGTGACGGGGGTTCCAGGGGGTCGCCCCCTGGATCAGCACAGCCAGGCGCGCATCCGCCGCTCGCAGTCGGCGATCAGCGGCATCTCGACGTACTCGTCCTTGGTGTGGGCGAGGGTCGGTTCACCGGGGCCGTAGTTGACGGCCGGGACGCCGAGTTCGGAGAAGCGCGCCACGTCCGTCCAGCCGAGCTTGGCGCGGACCTCGGTGCCGCCGGACGCGACGGACGACACGAACGCGGCGGCGGCCGGGTGGGTGAGGCCGGGCCGGGCGGCGGACGCGGCGTCGGTCACCTTCACGTCGAAGCCGTCGAACACCTCGCGCAGGTACGCCTCCGCCTCGGCGAGGGACTTGTCGGGCGCGAACCGGTAGTTGACGGTGACGACGCATTCGTCCGGGATGACGTTTCCGGCGACGCCGCCCTGGATGAACACGGCGTTGAGCCCTTCGTGGTACTCCAGGCCGTCCACGACGGGACGGGTGGGCTCGTACGCGCGCAGGACGTCGAGGATCCGCCCGGCCGTGTGGATGGCGTTGGACCCCATCCAGGCGCGCGCGCTGTGCGCCCTCTCGCCCTTCGCCGTGACGTCGATGCGCATGGTGCCCTGGCATCCGCCCTCGATGTGCGCGCCCGTCGGCTCCATCAGGACGGCGAAGTCGCCCGCGAGCAGTTCGGGGCGGGTGGCCGCGAGCCGCCGCAGCCCGTTGCGGTCCGCCTCGATCTCCTCGCACTCGTAGAACACGAAGGTGATGTCGCGGGTGGGCTCGGTGACGGTCGCGGCCAGGCGCAGCGCGACCGCGACGCCGCTCTTCATGTCGGTCGTCCCGCAGCCGTACAGGCGGTCGCCCTCCATGCGCGACGGCAGGTTGCCGTTCAGCGGCACGGTGTCGAGGTGCCCGGCCAGGACGACCCGTTCGGCGCGCCCCAGGTCCGTGCGGGCGATCACGTTGTTCCCGTCGCGCTCCACCGCGAGGTGCGGAAGCGCGCGCAGCGCCTCCTCGACGGCGTCCGCCAGCGGCCCCTCCGCACCGCTCACCGACTCGATGTCGACGATCGCCGCCGTCAGGTCCGCCACGTCCGAGAACAGATCAAGCCGCATGGACAGCAAGCGTACGCGGCTTATGATCGCGGGCGTGGAGATGCCTGTGCTCGAGTGCGCCGTCCACTGGGCGGTCCCCGCGGACGAAGCGCATATGCGCGACCTTCTGGACGGCGGTGAGCGCGAACGCTACGAGCGGTTCATGCGCGCCGAGGACAAGGCCAGGTTCGTCACCGGGCGGTTCCTGGCCCGCACCGTCCTGGCGGAGGCGACCGGCCTGGCGCCGCGCGACATCCGCTTCACCACGGACTGCCCGCACTGCGGCGGCGCCCACGGCAAGCCGCGCCTCCCCGGCTCCGACCTGGACTTCTCGCTCTCGCACTCGGCGGAGCGGGTCGTCCTCGTCCTCACCGACGGCCCGGAGGTCGGCGTCGACGTGGAGCAGGAGAGCGACCGGGACGTCGACCGGCTCGGCGAGATGGTCCTCAGCGCCCCCGAGCGGGACGTCCTCATGGCGCTCCCCCCGGACCAGCGCAAACGCGGCTTCCACACCTACTGGTGCCGCAAGGAGGCGCTGCTCAAGGCCACCGGCCACGGCCTGGCGGCGCCCATGACGGCGATCCACGTCTCCGGCCCCGACGACCCCGCCGAGGTGCTGTCCTGGGACGACGACAAGGCGGTCTCCCCCGTCCGCCTCGCGGACCTCACCCCGGGCCCGGGCTACGCCGCGTCCCTGGCCGTCCTCACCGCCCGCCCCCTCAAGATCACCGAAACCTCCGTCGCCTGACCGGCGACGTTCCGGTTCCCGCGGACAAGGGCCTGGCCAAAGGGGGTTTAGGTAAGATCATCTGAATTCTGGGGATGGCGGTGGGGGCGTTGTTCAAGATCTTCAGGCGGCGGCGCGACGACGAACTGGCACCGATCGACGCCGGGATCACGGCTTTCGGCGAGGCGCTCGCGCGGCACACCCTCGTACCCGAGCGGCACGCCGCCGACGCGGACCTCCTCGCGGACTACGCCCGTGCCCTGGACGCGTACGAGCAGGCCAAGCGGGCCTTCGTCGGAGACCGAGACCGCGAGGACGCGGCGGACGTCATGCTGGCCCTGGACGAGGGCCGCCACGCCCTCGCCTGCGTTGACGCCCGCATGGCGGGCCGTCCCCTCCCGCCTCGCCGCCCCCTGTGCTTCTTCGATCCTCGCCACGGCACGTCCGCCGAACGTGTCAGCTGGACCCCGGAGGGCGGCACCGCCCGCTTCGTCGACGTGTGCACCGCCGACGCGGTGAGGCTCGCGGACGCCACGCCGCCGATCACGACGAGCCGCCACCCGTCCCCGTCCCAGAAGCCGCCCGCGCGCCCCTCCGAGCCTCGCGCCCCCCAGCGGCCGCACAGGGGGCCGGGCCCGTTCAAGACATGCCCACCGGGCGTCCGGAAGACGCAGCAGGCCCAGGGGACGGGCAGCAGAGAGATCGAACTCCCCCACCGCGAACCGCGCGCGCCCTTGGTGCTCGTCGTCCGGCTCCACAGCGGTCCCCGGAACACCGTTGAGCTGATGGAAGCCGGGAAGGCGCGCGTGCTGCTCAGGAGCAAGCAGCGGAGCCGCGTCGTGGAACCCCTTCCCGTGTCCGGGGACAGGCACGTTCACGTCCACATCGAATCGCGGGCCCCGTGGACGGCGTGGCTCCAGCCTCTCGACACCGTCCCGGCCGTCCACGACCACATCGCCTCGCGCGGCTCCTTCGTCTTCCACTACTCGGGAGGCCCGGCGATCGTCCACATGAGACACGCCGATCGAGGCGGCTACTCCCTCACCGAACTCACCCCGGACTTCGAGAGAGGACCGCAGGTCCTGTCCGGCAGGGACGAGTCGTCCACCGACGGCCATCTGTCGGGCCCGACCTTCCTGCACGTGAAGGCCGAAGGCACCTGGAAGATCAGGATCTACGCGAACCCGGCCTGATGGCGGCCACCGGCAAACCGGGGCATCGCTGAGATCTACCCGCGGGCTACATCGTCTCTGTCAGGTGTTGATGCCGTGGTCGCGCAGGATGTCGTTCAGGGCCGCCTTGTCGTGCCGCTGGCCCGGGTCCAGGCGCTTCAGGATCAGGACCGCCGGGAGGCCGAACGTCCCGCCCTTGAACTCCTTGTAGCGGGTGCCGCCGACCGCGACGCACCAGTCCGGGATGCGGCCCCGGCTGATCTCCTCGCCCGTCTCCACGTCGATGACCGGCATGGACGCCGACAGGTTCGTCCCGGAGCCGACCACGGCCCCCTTCCCGACCCGCGCGCCCTCCACGATCATCGAGCGGCTGCCGATCATGGCCTCGTCCTCGACCACGACGGGCTTGGCGTTCGGCGGCTCCAGCACGCCGCCGATCCCGACACCGCCCGAAAGGTGGACGTTCTTACCGATCTGCGCGCATGACCCCACGGTCGCCCACGTGTCGACCATCGTCCCGGAGTCGACGTAGGCGCCGAAGTTGGTGAACGACGGCATCAGCACCACGCCCGGGGCCAGGTAGGCGCCCCAGCGGGCGATCGCGCCGGGCACCACCCGCACGCCGTCGAACCGGCTCTTCAACGGGATGCGGTCGTGGTACTGGAAGTCGCCGACCTGCGAACGCACCATCCCGAGGACCTTGAAGCTCAGCAGGATCGACCGCTTCGCGCGCTCGTCCACGACGACCTCGTCGGTCGCGGGGTCGATCCGGGCGACGCGCGCCTCCCCCGCGTCGAGCTGGTCCACGGCGGCCACGATCGCCGCGCGGGCGTCGGCGTCGTCCGGGCCGAGCTCGGCGCGCCGCTCCCACAGCTCGTCGATGACCTGGGAAATCGGGCTGGTGAACGTTTCCGTCATGGTCCTTGAGCTTACTGGTGGCCGGTTCCCGGTACCTTCTTCGCGTGGCTGTTTGGTCGAGGTTGAGGACGCGCCCCGAACAGGGTCCGGGCGGCGGCGGGCGCCGCCGGCGGCGCTGGCCGTTCGTCGTGGCCGCGCTCGTCCTCGTGCTGGGCGTGGGCGGCTACATCGCGTTCGACCGCGTGCGCCCCTACCTGCACGGGTCGGGCTGCGAGGTCGCCGTGGGCAAGTCCAAGATGCCGCTGGACCTCGACCAGGCCGCGAACGCCTCGACGATCTCGGCCGTGGCGTTCCGCAAGCAGCTCCCCGAACGCGCCGCGGTGATCGCGTACGCGACGGCGATCCAGGAGTCGCACATCCGCAACCTGCCCAGCGGCGACCGCGACTCCGTCGGGATGTTCCAGCAGCGCCCCTCCCAGGGCTGGGGCACCCCCGCCAAGCTGCGCGACCCCGTCCAGTCCACCAGCAAGTTCTTCGACGCCTTGGTGAAGGTCAAGGACTACCTCGACCGCGACGTGCACGACGCCGCCCAGCGCGTCCAGCACAGCGCCGACGGCCGCGCCTACGCCCAGCACGAGCCGGACGGCAAGCTCCTCGCCCAGGTCTTCACCGGCCGCCAGGCCGCCGGGGCCCGCTGCTGGTACCCGCCGGACAAGCAGACCAAGTCCCGCCGTCCCGACGCGATCCGCGAGATGCGCCGCGCCTTCGGCCCCCGCCTCCAGGTGGACGGCCCGGGCCCCCTCACCGCCGGCGCCCCGTCCCGTCCGGACTCCTGGAACGGCGTCAAGGTCACCAACGCCCGCGCCGGCTGGGCCGTCGCCGCCTGGGCCGTCACCCACGCCCAGGTCTACGGCCTCAAGGAGGTCCGCTACGCCGGCCTCCACTGGCGGTCCGACGCCGGCCACGACGGCTGGACCACGGACAAGAACGCCTCCGCCAACCACGTCATCATCCACTGATCCTTTTTCGGGCCAATTCCGGCCAAAATAGAACGGAACCGAACGAGCACGCGACCACTTCGCCTGTTCAGCCCGAAATGCCGCGCCGCCCATAGTTATCCACAGGTGACTTAGCTGATGGACAGGCGGAATCGGCGGTCTCTACGCTTCATCTTGCTCGTTGTCACGGGGTGTGTCGTCGTAT
>NZ_JBEYYT010000573.1:0-5061 GCF_040645715.1 Spirillospora sp. NPDC046719
CGCCTCCGGCTCCGCCCCCACCGGTCAGACGACGCGCTCGCACGGCGGCTCGGCACGTCGGGCGGGAACTAGACGGCTTGGCGCTTCAGCTTGCGGCGTTCGCGTTCGGACAGTCCCCCCCAAATACCGAAACGTTCATCGTGCTGCAGCGCGTACTCCAAGCACTCCGTCCGCACCTCGCATGCCCGGCACACCTTCTTGGCCTCGCGAGTGGAGCCGCCCTTCTCCGGAAAAAACGCCTCCGGGTCCGTCTGCGCGCACAGTGCGCGCTCCTGCCAGCCCATCTCTTCGCCGTCTGTGCCGTGCGCCAGCGGGATGACGACCTCGCTCACAGCGCACCTCCTGCCCGTGGAACCCCCTGGTCAATGCCGTCCTCAAGATCTCTCCCCCGGGAAGGCATTGAAACTACACCGACGAAATTACACGCGTGTAGCGCCCGCCCCGTCAAGCGGAACGAGTTTCCAGGGCGACATAGCGGGTTATGTGGGGAAGCGCTCGCCGAACCTCAGATGAAGATCAGTTAATCGGCGGGTCAGTGAGGCGGATCACCGCCGGCCGGCGCCGGTCACTGCGGCGGCGGGGGGCGGTTGTCGCGGTACCAGTCGCCGCCCTCGTCGGGCCGCTGCTCGCCCTGCGGCTGCCCGGGGTGGGTGCCCTGCGGGCCCTGCTGGCCAGCGCCCTCCTGGCCGCCGGACCCGCCGTAGGCGCGGGTCCACTCGCCCATCTCCTCCTGCTGGTCGGCGGGCTGCTGCGGCTGCTCGCCCCCCTGCGGCTGCCCCGGCTGCGGCTGGGCCTGCCCCGGCTGGGCGGGCTGGCCGGGCTGCGGCTGCCCGTACTGCTGGTACTGCGGCTGGCCGTACTGCTGCTGCCCGTACTGCTGGCCGTACTGCTGCTGCGCGGCCTGCTGGCCCTCGGCGCCCCGCTGGCCGTACTCGGCGCCCTGCTGGCCGTACTGCTGGTACTGCTGGTAGCCCTGCTGGCCGTAGCCCTGCTGCCCGTACTGCTGGCCCTGCTGGTAGCCGAAGTCGGGGTAGCCCTGCTGCATCTGCGGCTGCGGGCGGGCCGGCTGCATGCCCTGGAAGACGGTGAAGACGAACCAGCCCGCGATGCCGATCACGGCGATCTTGCCGCCGCCGGCGAGGAACACCGCGAGCTTGCTGAGGGCGCTCGCGCCGTCGGCGGCCATCGCGCTCAGCCAGGAGATGACGGCGAACAGGGCGGTGACGCCGAGCACGCCGAGCGCGCCCATGGTGATCGTGCGGGCCTGCGGGGTCGCGGCGCCCCAGGTCGTCAGCACGACCGCGAGGACGGCCAGCCCGACACAGACGATCTGCGTGAACAGGGTGTCCTGGGCGGCCGCGAGCGCACGGTAGGTGAAGGCACCGCCGCCGCCCAGCAGCAGGATGATGCCCGCGAGCAATTGGACGCCCGCGGAGGCGAGCAGTACCCAGGCGGCCGGTTCGCGCAGGCGCTGGACGGCTTCCTTGTTCACGGTGACTTCTCCAGACCGAGGCAATCGGATGACACGCAAAGCTTTGCACATCCCGCCCGGCCCCGTCTCTGTCCCCCGCGGCACGCCAAAACGCTAGAAAGGCGCGGTTCGCGGACGCGGAACGCGCCCTGCGCGTCGAGAGCCGCCCACCCGGCGCCCTAGGCTGATCGGCATGAGGATCGTGGCGCTGGCGGGCGGCATCGGGGGAGCCCGCTTCCTGCGCGGGCTCCAGGCCGCCGCCCCCGAGGCGGAGATCACCGTCATCGGCAACACCGGGGACGACATCTCCCTGTTCGGGCTGCGTGTCTGCCCCGATTTGGACACCGTGATGTACACCCTCGGCGGCGGGATCAACGAGGAGCAGGGCTGGGGGCGGACGGACGAGACGTTCGCCGTCAAGGAGGAGCTGGCCGCCTACGGCGTGGGTCCCGGCTGGTTCGGGCTCGGCGACCGCGACTTCGCCACCCACATCGTCCGGACGCAGATGCTGGCGGCCGGGTACAAGCTGTCGTCGGTGACGGAGGCGCTGTGCGACCGGTGGAAGCCGGGCGTGCGGCTCATCCCGATGACCGACGACCAGGTCGAGACGCACGTGGTCGTGGACGACCCGGAGCACGGCCGGCGCGCGATCCACTTCCAGGAGTGGTGGGTGCGGCTGCGCGCGTCGCTGCCCGCGCTGTCGATCGCGCCGGTCGGCGCCGACGAGGCGAAGCCGGCGCCGGGCGTGCTCAAGGCGATCGAGGAGGCGGACGTGGTGCTGTTCCCGCCGTCCAACCCGGTCGTCAGCATCGGGACGATCCTGGCGATCCCCGGCATCCGCGAGGCGGTCGCGGCGAACACCGTGGTCGGCGTGTCGCCGATCATCGGCGGCGCCCCGGTGCGCGGGATGGCGGACGCGTGCCTGACCGCGATCGGTGTGGAGACGTCGGCGAAGGCGGTGGCCGAGCACTACGGGCTCGGGCTGCTGGACGGCTGGCTCGTCGACGAGGCGGACGGCGACGTGCGGGTGGAGGGCATCGAGGTGCGGTCCCGCCCGCTGCTGATGAGCGACCCGGAGGCCACGGCGGCGATCGCGCGCGCGGCGCTCGACCTGGCCCTCCGGCTGAAGAAGGAAGCGCCGTGAATCTGCAGGTGTTCGGCATCCCCGGGCTGCCCGAGGTCGGCGAGGGCGACGACATCGCCGCGCTGGTCCCGGCGGACGCGGTCGAGGACGGGGACGTGCTGGTCGTCACGTCCAAGATCGTCAGCAAGGCGGAGGGCCGGGTCCTGGTCGCGGACGACCGGGAGAAGGCGATCGACGCCGAGACGGTGCGGGTGGTGGCGCGGCGCAGGCACGCGCGCGGCGAGACCCGGATCGTGGAGACGCGGCAGGGGCTGGTGCTGGCGGCGGCGGGGGTGGACGCGTCCAACACCGCGCCCGGCACGGTCCTGCTGCTGCCGGAGGACTCCGACGCCTCCGCGCGCCGCATCCGCGCGGGCGTGCGGGAGCGGACCGGCGCGGACGTCGCGGTCATCGTGTCCGACACGCTCGGCCGGCCGTGGCGCAACGGCCTGACGGACGCGGCGATCGGCGTGGCGGGCCTCGCGCCGCTCAGCGACCTGCGCGGCACCGACGACGCGTACGGCAACCGGCTCGAAGCGACCATCACCGCCGTCGCGGACGAGATCGCGGCGGCGGCGGAGCTGGTGAAGGGCAAGCTCGACGGGGTGCCGATCGCGGTGGTGCGCGGGCTGGCGCACCTGGTGACCGGCGACGACGGTCCGGGGGCGCGGCAGCTCGTCCGGCCGCCCGCCGAGGACATGTTCCGGTACGGGTCGGCGGACGTGCTGCACGCGCGCCGCACCATCCGCGAGTTCACCGCGGACCCGGTCGACCCGGAGGCGGTGCGGCGCGCGGTCGCCGCCGCGATCACCGCGCCGGCGCCGCACCACACGACGCCGTGGCGGTTCGTCCTGCTGGAGTCGGCCGAGTCCCGGACCCGGCTGCTGGACGCGATGCGCGACGCGTGGGAAGGCGACCTGCGCCGCGACGGCTTCTCCGAGGAGTCGATCGCCAAGCGGCTGCGGCGCGGCGACGTGCTGCGCCGCGCGCCCTACCTGGTCGTCCCGTGCCTGGTCATGGACGGCTCGCACGACTACCCCGACGCGCGCCGCGCGACCGCCGAGCGCGAGATGTTCGTCGTGGCGACCGGGGCGGGCGTGGAGAACCTGCTGGTGGCGCTGGCGGTGGAGGGGCTCGGGTCGTGCTGGGTGTCCAGCACGATGTTCTGCCGCGACGTCGTCCGCGAGGCCCTGGACCTGCCGGACGAGTGGGACCCGATGGGCGCGGTCGGCGTCGGCCACCCCGCGGCCCCGCCCCGCGACCGTCCGCCCCGGACCCCCGACGCGTTCATCGAAGTCCGTTGACCTGCGGCGTGTCGCCCTGATCGGCGGTGCCGTGCGGGCGGCACGCGACGGCTCAGCGTTTCCAGGCGGAGAGCGCCCTGTTGATCTCCTTGGGGGTGGGGAGGCGGAGGGCGCGCGGCGGCCCGGCCGCGAGGCCGTGGTCGCGGGCGTAGGCGTCGCCGAACGTGCCGTCGGGCGCGCGAAAGCCGGCCTGCTGGAGCGCGTCGCGGGCGGACCGGGCGCCGAGCGCGTCGCCGAACGCGGCCGCCGCGTCGCGGTGCCGCCGGTCGCGGGCGGTGACGGCGTACGGATGGTCGAGCATGAGCGTGCCCTCGTCCGGGACGATCGGGGTGACCGGGTTGGGCCGGTGCGCGCCGTTGTAGGCGATGGCGGCCTGCTCGGTGGTGACGGTGAGGGACCGGGCGAGGCGCGGGGCGGTGGTGAGCCCGGCGAGCACCGCGGCGGAGTCGCCGGACGCGTCGTCCACCGGTGACGGCGCGGCCCCGCGCAGGTCGCCCGCGACGTCGCCCGCCTTCCCGCCGACCTGCTCGACGGCGAGCATCGCGACCATCCCGCTGGTGCCGACGGCCGGGTCCGCCGCCCTGCGGGCGAGCGCGACGCCGTCCGCCTCGTCCTTGAGCAGCAGCTTCCAGCTCATGGCGACGTGGTCGGCGGCGAACTCCTCCGCCACCGGACGGGTCATGGCGAGCACCACGGGCGTCGCGGCGAGCGGCGTCCCGCCCGACGGGACGTTCCTGTCGCCCGCGTCGCGGACGATCCGGAGCCACACCGACGACTCCGGCACCCAGGCGTCCGCGCGCCGCCGCAGCTCAGGGCGGCGGGCGAACTCGGCGGGCGCGACGGCCGTCACGCGCGCGCGGACGCACCGTCCACCGACCCGGTGCTCCTCCACGTTGAACCGGGCCGCGACGTCGCGCAGCGCCGGTGCGATCTCCGGCTGCGCGGCGACCGTGACGCGCACCGTGCCGCCCGCGCACGACGACGGCCCCGGCAGCAGGCCGAGCGCCCACGCCCCGCCGCCCAGGCCCGTCACGACGAGCAAGGCGGCCGCCCACACCTTCCACCTCACCCGTCAGTCATACCGGACACACCGTGAGCATGCGTTCATTCGCGGCGAGGTGCCCGCCAGAACGGGGGCTGTCGGCGCCTAGGCGCGGGGGCAA
>NZ_JBEYYT010000574.1:0-5058 GCF_040645715.1 Spirillospora sp. NPDC046719
AGCGGCGGGAGGGGCGGCGGGCCCCGGCGGCCGAGGCGCGCGCCGGGCGGGCCCGGCGGCTCCAGCCGCCGCCCGCGATCTACGACCGGGTCGCGTCCCGGCAGGGCATGCAGTGGTACTGCGTGATGCGCGGGCTGATGATCGCCGAGGAGTACACCTCCCGGCAGGCCATCGACGCCCTCGGGGCCGGAACCGGCCTCACCGACCTGCTGTGCCGGCTGGTGTCGGCGGCCAGCCGGGGCCGCCTCACCGCAGACCACAGCGACGTCACGCTCGTCATCCGCAAGCCGGAGAACCGCTTCGCCCGGGTGATCTGACGGGGGCGGAGGTGCGGGCACCGGCGCGACCGCAGTAATTTGGCGGAAAATCGACCCTTGACCTGCATCGGCCCGGCGTGCGCGCCGGGCGGGATCGGAGACCGCGGTGACCGCCGAAGCCGGCCTTCCCGACACGCTGCGCGACCTGCCCGGCTGGGCTCCGGACGCGGTGGAGCTCGCCGACCTGGAGCTGCTGCTCGCGGGCGTGTACCGGCCGCTGACCGGCTTCCTCGGCTCGTTCGACGCGGCGATGGTGATCGCCGGCGGCCGGCTCGCCGACGGGACGCCGTGGCCGGTCCCGGTCACCCTGGCGGTGCCCGAGGAGCTGACCGCGCACGAGCGGCTCGTCCTGCAGGACCCCGAGGGCGTGCCGCTGGCGGTCCTGAAGGTCGCGGAGGCATGGCAGGACCCGACGTCCCAGGGCTGGCGGCTGGCGGGTCCGCTGGAGCCGCTCCGCTCCCCCGCGCACGGACCGTTCCACTCGCTGCGCCGCCGTCCCGACGAGCTGGACCCGGTCGACGGCCCGGTCCTCGCGGTCGCGGCCCGCGAACCCCTGCACCGCAAACAGCTCGGCCAGGTCCGCCAGGTCGCCGAGCAACTGGGCGCGCAGGTGCTGGTGCTGCCGCTGCTGAGCGGCGAGCACGACGAGTCGCTCGTCCGGGCGCTGCTGGGCGTCCGCAAGGAGCTCCCGGACGGGACGCGGATCATCCCGGTGCCGCTGCCGCCGCGCGGCGACCACGAGCGCGATCTGCTCCTGCGCGCGCACGTCGCCGCCGCCTACGGCGCCACGCACCTGCTCGCCGAGCAGGAGATGGAGGGCACCGCGATCCCGGTCGTGGTGCCCGAGCCGTGGGCCTATGACGCGGACGTGGAGATCTGGCGTCCGGTGGCGCGGATCGAGCCCGACCACGTGCAGGCGGAGCTGACCGCCGAGCGGCTCGGCGAGCTGCTGGACGCGGGCGAGCCCGTCCCGGACTGGTTCACCCCGCCGGCGGTCGCCGCCGAGCTGGCGCGGGCCCGCCCGCCGAAGCACTCGCGGGGCGTCACGGTGTTCTTCACGGGCCTGTCGGGCTCGGGCAAGTCCACGGTGGCGCGGGGCCTGGCGGACGCGCTGGTCGAGCGAGGCGGCCGGACGGTCACGCTGTTGGACGGGGACGTGGTCCGGCGGATGCTGTCGGCGGGCCTGACGTTCTCCAAGGCCGACCGCGACCTGAACATCCGGCGGATCGGGTTCGTCGCGGCGGAGATCACCCGGCACGGCGGGGTGGCGATCTGCGCGCCGATCGCCCCGTACGCGGCGACCCGCGCGGAGGTGCGCCGGATGGTGTCGGCGGCGGGCGACTTCATCCTGGTGCACGTGTCGACGCCGCTGGAGGAGTGCGAGCGGCGCGACCGCAAGGGCCTGTACGCGAAGGCGCGGGCGGGGCAGATCCCGGAGTTCACCGGGATCTCCGACCCGTACGAGGTGCCGGACGACGCCGACCTGGTGCTGGACACCTCGGCGATGCCGCCGGACGAGGCGGTGGGGCGGGTCCTCGAGCTGCTCGTCGCGGGCGGCTGGCTCCGGACCGAATAGTCCCCTTTGGTCCCTTGAGGCGTAGATCGTCAATCTAGTCGCGTTTGTTGGGATACACCCGGGTTAACAGACCCGGGTGCGGTCCCGTACTGTACTAGGCGAGTTTTCCTATATAGCAGGTAGGTCATGCCGCCGTAGGGGGGTGAAGGCGCGTGGACTTCGACTGGACCATGGCCCTCGGCTCGTTCCTGGTCGCCATCGTCGTCGGACTGACCGGGATGGGCGGCGGCGCGCTCATGACCCCGATGCTCGTGACGTTCTTCGGCGTCAGCCCGCTCGCCGCGGTCTCCAGCGACCTCGTGGCGGCGGCGGTGATGAAGCCCGTCGGCAGCGCCGTGCACTACCGGCAGGGCACCATCAACATGCGCCTCGTCGGCTGGCTGTGCGCCGGCTCGGTACCCGCGGCGTTCTGCGGTGTGCTGCTGGCCCGCGCCCTCGGCCACGGCGACGGAGTGGAGAACCTGATCAGCAAGGCGATGGGCGTCGCGCTGCTCATCGCCGCCGCCGGGCTGGCCGTCCGCGGCGTGCTCGCGCGGCGCGACCGGCACCGCCCCGACGCTGAGGAGGGCGAGGCTCCCCAGATCCGGATCCGGCCCGTGCCGACCGTGCTGATCGGGCTCGTCGGCGGCCTCGTCGTCGGCATCACCTCGGTCGGCTCCGGCTCGCTGATCATCGTCGCGCTGCTCGCCCTGTACCCGACGCTCAAGGCCAACCAGCTCGTCGGCACCGACCTGCTCCAGGCGGTGCCGCTGGTGTTCGCCGCCGCGCTCGGCCACCTGCTGTTCGGCGACTTCCAGATGCAGGTCACCGCCGCGCTACTGGTCGGCTCGATCCCGGGCGTCTACCTCGGCTCGAAGATCTCCTCGCGCGCCCCCGGCGGCCTCATCCGCCGCGTGCTGGCGCTGGTGCTCGTCGCGTCCGCGCTGAAGATGTTCGACGTCGGCGCCGTCCCGATCGCGTGGACGGTCGTCGTGCTGGGCGCCGGGACGGCCGCCGTCTGGCTGGCCGGGCGCCGCCGCACGGAACGGTCGGCGGGCGCCCGGAACGGCCGCGAGCGCGTCCCCGCGTCAGCGGACGAGCTGGTCCCCTGATCCCGCCGTCCGGGCCGGGGCTCCGGGCTCCCGGGGCTCCGCGCCCGCTGGCGCCGGCACCGTCCCGCCGCCTCTGCGCGGCGGGTCGCCCTTGCGCAGCATCCGCCACAGCATCACCGCCGAGACGATCCCGCCCGCGCCCAGGCAGTACGGCGCGATCGCGGCGTGCCCGGGGTCGGCGGCCAGCAGGCCGAGCAGCACCGCGAGGCCGCTGAGGCTCTCCACACCGCGGATCACGAACACCGAGCGGGACTGCTTGCGGGCCGTCGCCAGGCTGGCCAGCGGCAGCGTGCAGGAGAAGCACACCGAGTACAGCGCCCAGCCGCCGAGCGCCACCCGGTCCACCTCGAACGAGCCGCCGGTCACGACCGGGCCGAGCCAGCCCACCAGCAGGATCCCGCCGAGGCTCATCACGAGCGCGATCCCCGACATCAGCCCGCACGCCCGCACCGCCTGCCGGGCCCGCATCGGCCGGCCGGCCTTCTCCGCCTTGGCGAAGTCGCCGAGCAGGAACCAGCCGGCGCCGTTGACGAAGGTCAGCGCGGGCGACAGCAGCAGCCGCGCCGCCTCCACCCCGGCCAGCGCGGCGGTGGACGCGAACCCGGCGATCATCACGCGGGCGAGCAGCAGCGCGGTCGGCCGGATGCCGGCCTGCACCGACCGCCACCAGGAGAACGCGAGGATCTCCCGGAACGCGGTGCCGCGCAGCGGGGCGAGCGCGTACTCCTCGCGCGGCAGCCGCACCCGGGCCAGCAGGATCGAGGCCGCCGACCCCGCGCACATGGAGGCGAGCAGCAGCTCCACCGAGGCGTCCGCGCCGGCGCCGAGCGAGCCGCCGAGCACCGCGAGCGTCGTCAGCAGGTAGCAGGCGTCGTTGACGGTCAGCCGCCAGAACTCCATCCGCGCGGTGAAGATCCGCCGCCCGGTCTCCTCCAGCAGCCACAGCGCCACCGAGAGCGCGAACAGCGCGATGCCGAGCGGCCCGGCGAGGTGCATGACGGCCGCGACGACCGCGCCCACGGCAGCGCCGGCGACCACGGTGCCGCCGACCGACAGCAGCAGCGCGCCGCGCACTCGCGGCTCGAACCGGTCGAACACCGTGAGGGTGTCGCCGACCCAGCTGGTCTGCACCGAGGTGATCATGACGATGATCGAGAAGAGCAGCGCGTACGCGCCGTAGCCGGACGCGCCGAGCGTGCGGGCGGCCAGCGACTGCACGACGAGGCTGCCGCCCGCGGTGACGAACTGCACGGCGACGGCGCCGCCCGCGGACGCCAGCAGCCGGCCGGCCTTCCCCGCCATCCGCTTGCCTCGGCCTCCCGCGGCGGGTGCGGCGGGCGCCGGGTCGGGCACGGCGGGAAGGTCGATCGCGGTCTCGGCCGTGCTCGCCTCGACCGAGCTCATCTCGACCGCGCTCGCCTCGACCGTGCTCTCAGGGGTGCTCACGCTCCGTCCCGAAGCCCCCTGGGTCACCTGTCCAGGTCGTAGTGCATCAGGGACGAGTCGCCTTTTCCCTTGCCGGCCCCGGTGCCCGGCTCCGGCTTGCCGGCCCGGCCCTTGTCGGACACGGGCTTGTCGGCCACCGGCTTGTCGGCGCCGGGCGACGGCTTGTCCGCGCCGGGCACCTTGCCGCCGAGCAGGTACAGCGGGTCCTCGGCGGTGCGGGTCGGGTCACCGCCGTCCGGCCACAGGTCGGCGGCTATGTCGGAGGCCGGGCGTTTGTCGCCCTCCGCGGGCTTGTCCGAGCGGCCCTTCGGCGCGCCCTTGCGCGGCGTCTTGCCCGGCGGGGGCGGCGGCGTCTTCGGCAGGCCGGACGCCCCGTTCCCGGTGGACGCGCCGTTGCCGTTCGCGCCGCCGTTCGCGCCCCCGGCCACGCGGGTGCCGCGCGGACCGGACGACGAGCGGGTGCCCGACCCGGCCGAGCCGGCGCCGTTCACCCGGGACGAGCGGCCGCGCTCCGGCGGGAGCGGCGGCGGGGACGCCGGGACCGCCTGCGTCGCCGAGGCGGACGGCGCGACGGGACCGCCGCGCCCCTCCTCGGGCGCCCAGCCGCGCCCGCCCGCGGGCTCGGCGG
>NZ_JBEYYT010000575.1:0-5049 GCF_040645715.1 Spirillospora sp. NPDC046719
GTCCTCGGCGGCGGATGGCGGGCGGTGCTGCGCTACGACCCGGCGGAGGCGGCGGGCCAGGGCGACCACGTCGTCACCGGGCATGTGCGGTTCGAGCGCCGGGACCGCCGGCACTGGAGCCGCGCGGGGCTCGCCGACGCGCCGCCGCTGGTGTTCAGCGAGGCGATGCGCGACGTCGGCCTGTTCGTGGACGCGGCGTCGATCGCCGCGGACCCGGACTGGCCGGACGGCGAGGACCGCCACCACCTGCACTACCGGCGGGAGGCGGCGTTCGGGCGGCCGGGCGCGGCGGCGGAGGCGCGGCGGGCGGCGCTGGAGCGGATCCTGCCGCGCACGAGGATCGCCGACCGGTGCGCGCTGGGCGACCGGTTCCTCGACGTCCGGGGCGAGCTGCGCACCTACCGGATCCATCTCGGCACCGCGCACGTGCGGATGGAGCCGGAGGGGACGCTGCTGCGGGTCGTGCCGTCGCGCCGCAAGGGGCAGTCCGGGCTGTTCCTGCCGTTCGAGGACGAGCGGCTGTCGCTGATCCTCACCAAGGCGGTGCTGCTCGCCGCCGACCACAAGATCGCGGACGAGCCGCTGCTGCGGCGGATCAGGACGGGGCTCTGATGGACGGCCCGGCGGCGCGGATGCTGCGCGCCATGACCGACCCGGCGCCGGAGGACGCGGAGTACCACGGCTGGTACGCCGACGTCTCCCGGGTCTCCGACGAGGATCTCGGCACGCTGCTGCCCGCCGCGTACGCGGCGGTGGGGAAGGCGCCCGTGTCGACGAGCGTCCGGTTCGCGGTCGAGGGCGAGGGCCGGGAGCGGCAGCCGAGGTACACCCCGGACGCGTGCCGCCGGATGTTCGACGCGCTCGTCCAGGGCCTGGAGCAGCGCAAATGGGCGGACGTGCGGCTCGGTGCCGGGGCGCTGCTGCGCTGCACCGGGCCGTGGCCGGACGTCGCCGGTCAGGCGCGCACCCTCGTCCGGTTCCTCCTGGACGAGGGGCGGCTCGACCAGCCGTACGCGCTGCTGGCGGTCGCCGGTCTCGCCGGACCCGGCCTGCTGCGCGAGGTCGCGGAACGGCTGGCGGACGGCGGCGGCCCGATCGCGCGCGACGAGATCGACGTCATCGCGGGGCTCGGCGCGGAGGAGCGCGTGGTCGTCGCCGAGTTCACCGCCGACGACTCCTACACCGGCCCGCCGCAGGCGGAGGACGCCGCCGGGAGAGCGGCCGGGATCCCCGCCTACGCCGCGTTCGCGCGCCGCGCGCTGGAGGCGGCGGCCGAGCGGGCCCGCGCCATCCAGGACGGGACCGTCCCCTACCGGGCCGACAAGGCGTTCGCGTCCGGCGAGGTGAAGGCGCTCGGGCACGCCGCCCGGATCGCGCTGCTGCGGGACGAGCCGTGGCTGCCCGCGCTGCTCGCCCGCCTGCTGCCGGACGTGTCCGTCGCGCCGACGCGGGCGAAGACGCTGCCGTCGCAGGCGCTGCTGTACGAGATCGTCCGCGCCGCGCAGGACTTCCCGATCCCCGAGCTCGTCACCACGATCCGGACGGTCCGGGGCTCCGTCCGGCACGCCGGGGTGCCCAAGCAGCTCGACAAGATGCTGAAGAGGGTCGAGGCGGCGCTGGCGGAGCGGGCGGACGTCGCGCTCCGCCTCCCGGACCTCGGCTTCGGCCCCGACTGCGCGTACCGCCGCGACCTCGGCGCGCACACCGCCGTCATCACCGCCGGCGAGAAGGCCGTGCTGGTCTTCGAGAAGGACGGCAAGGCGCTGAAGGGCGTCCCCGCGGCCGTCCGCCGCGACCACAAGGCCGAGGTCAAGGAGCTGCGTGAGCTCGCCAAGCGGGTCGACGCGCACCTGACGACCCTCGTCCGGGCGCTGGAGGCCGGGTACACGGCCGGTGCCGTCCACGGGTTCGGCCGGTGGCGCGACGGTCTGGCCCGGCACCCGGTCGCGGGCCCGACCGTCCGGCGGCTGATCTGGGAGATCGAGGAGGCGCCGGGGGAGTGGCGGGCGGTGCTGCCCGAGACGGGCGGCGTCCCGGACGCGCCGGACGCGGCGGGCGTCCGGCTGTGGCACCCGCTCCGCTCCGCCCCGGACGAGGTGCGCGCCTGGCGCGACCTGCTCGTCGAGCGGCGGATCCGGCAGCCCTTCAAGCAGGCGTTCCGCGAGGTGTACCTGCTCACGCCCGCCGAGGAGCGGACGGGCGCGTACTCCCACCGGTTCGCCGCGCATCTCGTCCACTACCGCAGGATGTTCGCGCTGTTCCGGGCGCGCGGCTGGACGAGCCGCCTGCTCGGCCCGTGGGACGGCGGCTACGAGGACGAGGCGGTGCGGGTGCTCGGCGCGGGGGAGTGGCGGGCGCGGTTCGCGCACGTCCTCGCCGACTGGCAGGACGAGCTGGTGCTGGCCGGCACCGACCGGGTGTCGTTCGAGCGCCGGGTCGACGGCGCGTGGCGTGAGGCGCTCCTGCCGGCGGTCCCGCCGCTGGTGTTCAGCGAGGCGATGCGGGACGTGGACCTGTTCGTCGGCGTCACCTCGATCGCCGCCGACCCGGAGTGGAGCGGCGACGGCGAGCCGCGCCGGTACTGGGAGCGGTCCGGGTTCGGGGAGCTGACCGAGAGCGCCGCCGCCCGCCGCGACGCGCTGGAGCGCATCCTGCCCCGCACGAGGATCGCCGGCCGCTGCTCCCTGGACGGCCGGTTCCTGGTCGTCCGCGGCGACCTGCGCACCTACAGGATCCACCTGGGGTCGGCGAACATCCTCATGGAGCCGGACGACGCCTACCTGTGCATCGTCCCGGGCGGCCGCACGGCCGGCGGCACGGTGTTCCTGCCGTTCGAGGACGGCCGGCTGTCGCTGATCCTCAGCAAGGCGTTCCTGCTCGCCGACGACGGCGGCATCACCGACGAGTCCATCCTCGCCCAGATCAAGGGAGGCGCCCGATGACCGCCGTGACGTTCCGCGACGAGACCGCGACCGGCACGCCCGTCGCCGCGTTCGAGGTCGGCGGGCTGCCCGCGCGGATGACCGTCCGCGAGCTGATCCGGCTCCGGGTCCGCGAGGAGGTCGCCCGGTTCAACGCCCGGCCGTCCACCCGGTTCCACGGCCTGGTCCGCCCGGACGACGCCGAGACCGAGCTGAACGGCTACCGGATGCGGGACCGCCGCCCCATCGACTGGGAGCGGCAGGCGGAGATCGCCGAGCGGGCGTTCCTCGGCAACGGGTTCTTCGTGCTGGCCGGGGACCGCCAGGTCGAGGACCTGGATGAGGAGATCGACCTCACCGGCGACCCCGACCTGGTGTTCATCAAGCTCGTCCCGCTGGTCGGCGGCTGACCCGCCCGGCTCCGCCGTCCGGGGGCGTCAGAGGCAGGGTCGCCCGGGGGGCGTCAGAGCAGGCCGAGCTCGTGGGCGCGCAGCCCCGCCTGGAACCGGGACCCGGCGTCCAGCAAGGTGAGGATCTCGGCGACGCGGCGCCGGTAGGTGCGCAGCGACATGCCGAGCTGCCGGGCGGCGGCCTCGTCCTTCAGCCCGCCGGCGAGCAGCCGCAGGATCCGCCGGCTCTCCTCGCTCAGCGCGGGCGGCCGCTCGCGCCGGTAGTCGGCGAGGTCGGCGGAGGTCTCCCAGGTCGCCCAGAACAGCGACACCACGCCCTTCACCACGCTCGGCGACCGGACGACGGTGTACTCGCGCACCCCGTTCTCCGGCGGCCCGGCGAGGATCGCGGTCCGGCGGTCCACGATGATGGTCTCGTGCGGCAGCGGCGTCGTGCAGATCCGCACGCTCGCGCCGCCCTTGGCGATCTCCACGAGCCGCCGCTCGGACTCCTCGTCGGCGAGCGCGGCCGGGTTGTGCAGCTTGTAGGCGGCGGGCCGGGGCACCAGCCTCCGCCGGTCGGCGGCGATCCGCTCCCGGATCTCCGGCATGGCCCAGGTGCGCATGTCCGTCGCCGCGCACGCGAACTCCTCGCGCGCCAGGAACAGCCGCCACGCCCGCTCGAGCAGCTCCCGCTCGCCGCGCAGGATCACGTTCTGGTCCAGGTCGACTGTCATCACCCGCCAGTCTGCCACGCGGGCGGGACGGGGTGGCAGCAAGATGCCAGCGGCTCGTCCGGGCGGGACCGGCGCAGCACAGTGGGACGCATGACGACACCGATCACCCGTGACGGCCACTTCGACCTCGGCGGCGACCTGCGGATCTCCCGGATGGGCTTCGGCGCGATGCGGCTGCCGGCGAGCACCCGCGGCGGCGCCCCCAACGACCGGGACACCTCCCTTCAGGTGCTGCGCCGCGCCGTCGAGCTCGGCGCCGACCACATCGACACCGCCGCGTTCTACTTCCACCCGTCCGGCCTCGCCGCGAACGAGATGATCCGCAGCGCCCTGTCGCCCTACCCGGACGGCCTGGTCATCGCCACGAAGGTCGGCCCCTACCGGGCGCCGGACGACCCGTACCCGAGCGGCCAGCTCCCCGCGTCCGGGCTGCGCGCCGAGGTCGAGCGCAACCTGCGCGAGCTGGGCCGCGACAGCCTCGACCTGGTCTACCTGCGCCCCGGCGGCCTGGAGACGCCGCTGGACGAGCCGATCGGGGAGCGGTTCGAGGTCCTCGCCGGGCTCCGCGAGGAGGGCCTCATCCGGCACCTCGGGCTCAGCCACGTCAGCGCGGCCCAGCTCGCCGAGGCCCGGGCGATCGCGCCGGTCGCCGCCGTCCAGAACAGGTTCGACATCACCCGGCCCGCGGACACCGAGCTGCTCGCGATCTGCGAGCGCGACGGCATCGGCTACGCCCCGTACTTCCCGCTCGGCGGGTTCGGCATCCCCGACGACGACCGCGTGAAGGCCGTCGCGGCGCGCCACGGCGCCACCGTCCCGCAGGTGCTGCTCGCGGGGCTGCTCGCGCTCTCCCCGGTGATGCTGGCGATCCCCGGCACCGGCTCACCGGCGCACGTGGAGGAGAACATGGCCGCCGCGCGGCTCGAGCTCACCGCCGCCGACCTCGCCGAACTGCGCGCCTAGCCCCTGCCCGCGACGCGCGCGCCCGCGCCGGCCGCGCCC